>CAYQUY010000327.1:0-3188 GCA_964420755.1 uncultured Anaerolineaceae bacterium | reverse complement strand
TGGGCCAACCCCCTTTGTCCTGGAGAACCTGGGGAAGGTCCCAATGAAAGAGGGTGACGAAGGGCTCAATCCCCTTGGCAAGGAGCTCATCGACCAGCCGATCGTAGAAACCGAGGCCGGCCGGGTTCACCTGGCCGGTGCCCTGTGGAAGGACACGGGGCCAGCTGATCGAGAAGCGGTAGGCCTTCAGCCCCAGGATGGCCATGGCCCGGATATCTTCCTGCCAGCGGTGGTAGTGGTCGGCGGCGACGTCGCCCGACTGGCCGTGCCAGATCGCGCCAGGCTGACGGCAGAACGTGTCCCAGATCGAGAGACCTCGTCCGTCCTCGTTCCAGGCGCCCTCAATCTGATATGCTGATGTTGCGGTGCCCCAGAGGAATCCTTCGGGGAAGCGCAGGAAGTCTTCGGAAACCATGCTGCCCTCTCCTGGCTGATACTGACCCACGGAGCCCGCGAACTCCCCAACGGGGAGAACGTGAGCCCGTGTCTAAGGTAAGCTGCTGCGGGCGAAATCCCCTTAGTGACCCGACGGCACGATGCCGAGGATCGTGCCAGGCTCGAGGACGACGGCTTCGGTCACGCCGTTGATCGCCATGAGCGTCAGCTGATGCGCTCAACATCCTCGCGACTTACCTGACCGTGTTCCCCCATCGCATGTGGAAGCACACCGCCGACTCGAGCGCGGAAGACGCGCCGACAGACCCTCACTGCCCTCCGGTGTACCGCGCCAACCAGTCCGTGAACTCAGCGACACCGGGGTGGGTGCCCTCCAGCCGCACCAGGGACCAGGGCTCGGTTTGCCGACACGCACGCGGCGGGTCGCCCCGAATCGTACTCGTGGCCACGACCCTGCCCGTCCGTGCCGACCGGAGGCGGACAGTCCGCTCATACACAAACCGCTCGATGTTCGGCCCATAGTAGTAGCAGAGCTGGATCCGGGTCTCCTGCTCCTCTCCGACGCAGGCGACTAGCTCGGTGAACGCGAGGCCGAGAGGTTCCCAGGAATCCGGCATTTCGTTGGTCCATTCGTGGTCGCTTCCGTCCTCGGCCAGGAGCACGAGAGTGTGGGCGCCCGCCCCCCCTGCATAGGCCGCTGCCTCCGCGACACCCTGGCCCTGGCACACTTGCCGCACCGCCTCGCGAATCTCTGCCCAGGTATCGAGCCTTGTCCCCGCCCAGCTGGCGGCGCTGAAGACCATTTCGCTCGTCACGCCTGTCGCCCGGCTGAAGTCGGCCCCATCCAGAATGGCGCTACTCAGATCGGCCCCTGTGAAGTCGGTGTCGGCGAAGCCGAGTCCCGCGAGATTCGCACCCGCCAGGTTCGCCCCGGTCAAATCCGCGCCGGCCAGGTCCAGCGTGGTCATATCGAGTCCAGCCAGCACTGTCCCCGAGAGGTGCGCCTGGCGGAGCACGGCCCCCCCCAGTTCAGCGGAGGTCAGGTCCGATCCATCAAGGATTGCCTGACGGAGGTTGGCCCCCGCCAACACGACGCCGGTCAGCTCAGCGCCCGCCAGGTCTGCCGAGGCCAGGCTTGCGCCGTGAAGATCGGTGCTTGTGAGGGTGGCCTCGCCGAGATCGGCTCGGTCCAGGTTGCAGCCGGCGAGGTCGAGGCCGGTCAGATCGGCCCCATGTAGTTGGGCACCCTGGAGGTTGGCCCCGCTGAGGGTACATCCGGTCAGGTCCGACCCGCTCAGATCGGCTCCCTGGAGGTCGGCTTCGCTGAGATCAGCCCCCGCGAGAGTCGCCGACCGCAAGTCCGTCCCCGTGAGCGTGGCCCCTTGCAGGTGGGCACCGCTCAGGTCTGCGCCGGTCAGGTCGGCCGTGGTGAGATCGAGGCCGGAGAGATCGGCTAGGCTCATCGAGGCATGACCCAGGATCGCTCCCTCCAGGTTGCACTCCCTGAGATCAACGCCCGTCAACACCGATCCCGTCAGGTCTGCCCCGCGCAGGTCGGCTCCTCCGAACCCGACCGTTGTTAGGTCCATCTCCTTGAGATCGGCGCCTCTCAGGTCGGCCCCAGCCAGATTCGCCTGATCCAGGATGGCTCCGGTCAAGGCGAGGCCGCTGAGGTTCGCGCGCTCCAAGACGGTGCCGCTCAGGTCGGTGTCCGAGATCACAGCCCCGTGCAGGTCAGCTTCGGTGAGATTCGCCCCCTGGCAAGTGGCGCCGGTCAAGTCGGCAGAGGCGAGGGTAGCCCGCTCCAGGATGGCGCCGCTCAAGTCGGCCCCCGAGAGCACGGCGCCTTGGAGGTTGGCATCTGTGAGATCCGCCTCCCGCAAGATCGTCCCGGTCAGGTCTACCCCGGAGAGGTCGGCGCCGCGGAGCCGGGCATTCTGCAGGTCCGCTCCCTGCAGGCCTGTGGAGGTCAGGTCGAGCCCGCTCAGGTCGGCGTTCTTGAGGTCCGCCTGACTCAGGTCGGCCTGCAAGAGCACGGCCATAGTCAGGTCGACGCCCGTCAGCTGGGCCCCAACCAGGCTCGCCGCAGTGAGATCGGTTTCTCCGAGCTGGGCCCCCACCAGCATGGCCTGATCCAGCGTCGCCCCGCCCAGGTTTGCACCCTGCAGGTTCGCACCGGTCAGATCTGCTCCAGTCAGGTCACGCCCGTTGAGGTCGCGCCCACTCAGATCCCGATCGCGCAGGTCTGCATTGGGACCGATGCGCGGTCCACACCCCGACAAGAGAATGGACACCAAGACTAACCAACTCGCGATTACTCTCGTGCCTCTCATGGGTCAACCTCCTTTCGCTATGGGGAGGCATGCATGGGCTCCCGTCCCCGGCGCGCGCGGTCCCAAGGTCATTATGCGCCATGATGAAGCGAAGTCAAGCAGGGAGCGTCAAGCGCACAGAGAATGGCCCAGCGCGGCAGCGCACGTTATTCGCACGTCAAGCGCGCAAAGCTCGTTGAACCGCCTGCCCGCGGACCTTCCAACCAGGATGCTCAGTGTGGGGGGAGCTCCATGAGTCGATCGGTCGCCGCGCCCGAATCCACATGCATGCTTGTTCGATCTGCGTGCGCGAGGGAGTAGCTGGCCTCACTCGGTGGCCTTGAGCCGACGCCGAGCGCAACTGCGGTTGCCTAGCCGATTCCGATTCGAGCGCGGGGAGTTGAAGAAGAGACGTCTGACATACGAGTGGGCCCGGCAGGATTCGAACCTGCGGCCAACCGGTTATGAGCCGGCCGCTCT
>CAYQUY010000326.1:0-3205 GCA_964420755.1 uncultured Anaerolineaceae bacterium | reverse complement strand
AGCGCCAGGCGCACGCCTTCACTGACATCCAGCAGCGGCGGCCCTCCGGTGGAATGGGCCCGCGCCGTTGCCACCAGCCGGTAGTGCCCATCGACAACATCGAATAGGCTGGCCCGCGTGTTGACGCTGCCAACATCGATTGCCATCAAGGTGTCGATGTCCGGATTCGTGCCCATCTACTCTTCGCCAGGCTCGAGACCCAGGCCAGAGCAATCGGCTCCACCCCGACCCGCGTCTCGCACCGGTCCTTCGCCGCTAGCCTCCCACCAGGCGGGTGACGGTGTCAACCAGGAACTGTACCCTCTGCGCCAGGACCGCAAGGGTGGCCGACAACGCGCCGGCATAGATCACGCCAAACGTCACGGCGATGAACACCCGGCCTGCATAGGCCACCCAGGTCCCCAGCCGAGAGCGGGCGCCTTCCCCGGAGGCATCCTGACGGACCGTGAAGCGGAAGTAGAACAGCGTGCTGACCGTGCCTGCCAGCATGATGAGGGCTCGCACGAGCCCCTCCAGCCCCGTCTCACCGGTCACCGGGGCCACGGCTCGCGGGTCCAGCGTTTCCATCGCGGCCAACGACTGCGGGAGGAGGGTCCCCATGATTGCGCCACCGACAACCAGCCCAGCTCCGACGCCGACCATCAGCGCCAGCGGGAGCGAACCCCAACGCGCCGTCGCGGGAGAGGCTTTCAGCACGAGCAGGATCACCAGCAGCCAGGAGAGGATCAGAAGGGGGGTAATGGCGCTTGCCCCCTCCGTGAGCAGGGGGGTGACCAGACGAGGCACCAACACGCTGCGGACGGCCAATGCACCCGCGTACCCGCCCAGCACCCCAACGAAGAGATGGACAGCCGTCCGAAAGAGCGGATTGTCGCCGACCAGGTAGCTCAAGACCATGATGGTCAGCAGCGCGGCCACCACGGCCCCCACCAGATCAACGGAGACGGCCGGCATCCCTAGGTTCTCCCCCTGGTGGCCCTCGGCCGCATCAGCCAGGACACCAGCCCATAGACGGCCCCAATCGCCAGCACGAGCTCGGCCGCCAACATCCCCCAGCCAAACCCATCCCACAGCCCCTGGGCGGCCGCCGACATCCCATTGGCCTCCTCGTAAGCCACCGCGGAGGGGATGCCGGACAGAATGGCGTCAACCTGAGGTCGGAGGGACTCATAGTAGGGCCTCATGAGCGGCTCTGCCCCGGCACTGAGCACCAGGATCAGCGGCGTCTCGCCAAGCTGCATGCTCGCCTGCTCCACCCAGGTGCGAGCGATCTCGGTACCGGCAGTGATGACCACTACGGCGCCGAAGTCCGAGAGGCGCTCAATCCCACCCATCACGGGTGAGTCCCACGCCGTTCCGTAGTCTTGTGGAATCAGGAATCCCCTGGGAATGGCCTGCCGCAGGTCTTGTGTGAAGTTGCGGACCGCAGCCGCGCCGCCGGGGAGATAGCCCAGGTGGACATAGTCATGAGCATTGGTGTAGCCATGGCTGGCCCCGATCTGGGATAGGAGGCGCTCAGCCAGAGGCGGGCCGGTTGGCCGGGTGGACACGGTGGCGATGCGCAGGCCCCGCTCCATCATCTGTTCCAGAAGCGGTCCAGCCACTGCCTCCATCTCCCCGGAAAAGCCGGGCTCATAGTCGAACACGACGAGCACGGCGCGCTCCAGAGGTAACCCGGAGACGATCGTGGTCAGGGCATTCACGCGCAGTGGGCTCGGAAGCGGGAAGCTGGGAGCCCCCTGGAACGAAGGCAGAGCCACGGCCAGGATGAGGGCCACTGCGATCACCCAGCGGATGGCCGGCAGCCGCCTCCGACCCACTCGCGGCGCCGGCAGCTCCCGCTCCTCTTCCGCCACCAGGCGACGCAGGAGATCAGCCAGGGCATAGTGCCGTTCCGTGACATCCAACCGCGTCGGGACGCCGGTGGGTTGTCGCGGCATGGCCACCGCCGGTTCCGCCAGGAGGACCCCCCTCAAGCCGGCCAGCGGGCCCGCCCCCTCCACTGCTTGCTCCTCCTCCGGCTTGATCTCCACCGTCGGCCTGAAAGTTTCCACAGGGCGCATGGCTTCCAGCCAGGAAGGCAGTTTCGCCGGAGCCAGATCGCTCTCCGCTTCGGCGGGAGCGGCGCCGGGCTGAGCCTCTGCCCCCTTCATCTGGCTAAGCCAATCGGGGACCTCGATCCCTCCGAGTTCGACCTCTGCCCCCTCTGCAGCAGGCAGTGCTTCTTCTTCATCCAGGATAAGCGGCGGAACGTGAGGAAGCTCATCCGGCGGCGGCTTTGCCGGAATCCCCGCTTCCTCGCCCCCTGTGACTTCCTCCGCCCGAGGCCCTGCCGGCACCCCGCCGCCCGAAAGGAAGGCATCGATCCCCTGTTCCTCCCATTGGCGAGAGCTGACGGGTTCCGCGCCGATTTCGGCCGATGGAGCCCGCCTTAGCTCCTTCAGAAAGTCCGGCTCGGCGCCGACCTCGCCGAGGGTCTCCAGGGTCTCCCCACCCGGGAACGCACCCAGGAAATCGAGTTCGTCCATGGGCGGGAGCGGTTGGGCAGGAGCGCGCTGCGGCTCAGCGCCTGGCAAGCCCTTCAGGAAGTCGAGGTCCTCTGCCGGGGGAGTAGGGGTCTCCGGCGGGGGGCCACCTCGCAGCTTTCTCAGGAAGTCGAACTCATCAACAGGCTTTGCGGGCGCGGCCGGCGCTTCTGCCCCCTCCAATTCGCCGAGGAAACCAAGATCCTCTTTCGGCAGGGTGGGAGCCTCCGGCGGCTGCCCGCCGCGCAAGTCCTTGAGGAAGTCGAACTCGTCAATAGGCCCGCCGGCCGCGGCTGGTGCCTCTGCCCCCTCCAATTCGCCGAGGAAACCAAGATCCTCTTTCGGCAGGGTGGGAGCCTCCGGCGGCTGCCCGCCGCGCAAGTCCTTGAGGAAGTCGAACTCGTCAATAGGCCCGCCGGCCGCGGCTGGTGCCTCTGCCCCCTCCAGTTCCCCGAGGAAACCAAGAGCCTCCTTCGGCAGGGTGGGAGCCTCGGGAGGTTGGGCGCCTCGCAAGCCCTTCAGGAAGTCAAACTCGTCGACGGGCTCGGCAGGTGTTGCCGGGGCCTCCACGCCCTCCGGTTCTCCAAGGAGGCCGAGATCCTCACTCGGTGGGGTAGGCGTTTCAGGCGGCTGCTCGCCTCGCAGCCTTCTCAGGAAATCAAACTCATCTGCGGCTTCCC
>CAYQUY010000325.1:0-3217 GCA_964420755.1 uncultured Anaerolineaceae bacterium | reverse complement strand
CGCTGCCACTCCCACACCGTAACCGCTCGGTTCGGCCCCAGGTAGTCCGCCAACGCGGGAACAACGCCCACCAGGGCGAGGATGATCCCTAGGAGGATACAAATGCCCGCCGGGGGGCGGCGGGGCGAGGGATGATGCGGCAACACACAGCCCCCTTATTCCAAGTTGCCTCTATGATAGGGCAGGAATGGACCGAGTCAAGGGTCAGAGGCGAAGGCACTCTGAGGACATAAGAAGAGCCGCGCCCGGCTTTATGACAAGCGCAAGGAGCGTGGCCTGCGGCCTCGACCGTACACCGGTAGTGACAACCTCCATTCTTGGCTAGGCAACAGCGCTGACGTAGGGAGTCGCGACCCAGTGTGCACCCGTTCCCGCCGGTTGGCTCCGCAAAGCCTCTTCCCTTATAATGAGCCCGTGCCTCACTCGAAGCTGCCACGACTGGACCGAACGGCTTTCTCGGTGTCCGACCTGTCGAGCGAGTCGGACGAGAAGGCCTACTGGCTCTCCAAGGACTGCCGAGAGCGACTGGAAGCCGTGGAACTGTCGCGCCAGGCAGTCTATGGCTATGACCCTTCTTCCTCCCGACTTCAAAGACTTCTTGAGATTGCTCAGCTCGCACGGAGTTGAGCACCTCCTGGTCGATGACTACGCAGTCGGCTACCATGGGTACCCACGTGCTACGGCCGACATGGACCTATGGATAGCGATGACCGATGCCAACGCTCAGAAGGTGACCGAGGTGCTGAGGGAGTTCGGCTTCGAGTCGGCCGATGTTCGCCCGGCCCTGTTCCTGGAGAAGGAGAGAGTCATTCAGATGGGCGTCCCGCCAGTCCGGATTGAGATCCTGACGAGCCTGTCGGGGGTCGACTTCGCCGACTGCTACTCGAGGCGAGAGATCGTGGATCTGGAAGGGGTCCAGGTCAATCTGATCGGGCTCGACGACCTCAAGAAGAACAAGCGAGCAGCTGGCCGCCACCAGGATCTGAGCGACCTCGAGCACCTTCCCTAGTCTCGAGGCTCAACCGCCCGCCCGACCCCTTCATCGCCCTGCTGGCGCTCACACCCTCGGAGAAGACCGCGGCCGACGGGGCGAGAGACCAACCGTGGGTCTCAACCCGCCTGGCTGAGCCGCCTTACGAGGTCCCGAGCGATCTCCTCCGGAGTCCCCCGTAGGAACTCTCTCCTGCGCTCACGCACCCGGGCTTCTTCCAGGCCCGAGATGGTAGTCGGGGAGCCCCGGACCCCGATCATCGACTCCTCGGCGGACAAGTCCTCACGTCCCCAAACGGTGACCCGCCCTTCCCCAAACGCCCAGCTCTTGATCCGATAGTCCATGAAGCGCGGCTCGTTGCAGGACGTCTTCACCGACAGCACAGCCGGGACTGCGACCTCCAGCAGCTCATACCCCCCGCGGATCTCCCGCCTGCCGCGCGCGCAGCGTGCCTCGAGATCGAGTGCCACATCCGTCACCAGGGTGAGCTGAGGCAGATCGAGCCATTCAGCCAGGCCGGGCGGCACCTGGCCGGTTGCACCATCCGAGGACTCCTCGCCGCATAAGATCACGTCGGCGCCGCCCATCTTCTGGATCCCGCACGCCAGCGTGTAGGTCGTGGCCAGTGTGTCGGCGCCGCCGAACTGCGCGTCGCTGAGCAGGACGATCTGGTCAGCCCCCATCGCCAGACCGACCCGCAGATAGGGTTCGAAGAACGGCGGGCCCATAGACAGGATGCTCACGCGGCCGCCATGTTGGTCTTTCAAGCCCAGGGCCAGCTCCAGGGCGTTCATATCTGGCGGGTTGATCTCCGAGCGTGCGCCCGCTCGGTCCAGGCGACGCGTCTCGGGATCGACACGTACTTCCTCAGGCTTCGGCACCACCTTCATGCAGACGACGAAGTGGAGGTCACGCATGCTCACCCTCCTCCTGCAGCGCCTGCACAAGCGCCGGAACGATCCTTGAGGCATCGCCCACGACGCAGTAGTCCGAGAACTCGAAGATCGGCGCCTCCGGGTCGGTGTTGATCGCGACGACCGTCCCCGCGTTCTGGATGCCAACCACGAAGTGAAACGCGCCGCTGATGCCGCAGGCGAAGGCTACCTTGGGCCGGCAGACGACCCCTGTCTGGCCTACCTGACGTTCGCGCTCGACTTGTCTTTCATCGACCGGCGGGCGCGTGGCGCCGACCTCGCCGCCGAGCAGTCGCGCCAGTTCCTCCAGCATGCCGAAGTCGCCGGCCACCCCCCTCCCCCCGCATACCAGGACCGTGGCCTGGGTCAGATCAACGCTTCTCCCGACTACCCGCTCGACGACCCTCGTCCGGATCATCTCGGCGGTCAGGTCTACTGGCAGCTCGATGACCTTTCCGTTCCTCTTGGGATCGGGGTCAGCCGGCGGGAACACGCCCGGGCGCACGGTCGCCATCTGCGGCCGATGGCTGGGCATCTCCAGCAGCGCCAAAACGCCGCCGCCGAAGCCGGTGACTTCGGAAGTCAGGACGCCTCGCTGTGGATCCAGGCGCAGGTCGGTGCAGTCGGCGTTCAGGCCGGTCCTCAATCGCACCGCAAGACGGCCTGCCAGATCGCGCCCGTCCGGCGTCGCGCCGGCGAGGAAGACACTGGGCCTACCCTCCATCAGCGCCGCGAACGTCACGCGTGTCGAGGCCTCCACGGTGAAGTCCGCCAACAGCGGATGGTCGGCCAGCCACACTTCATCCGCTCCGTGCTCGATCGCCTGCCGGGCGAGGTCCCCAACGCCATGCCCGAGAATCAAGCCGCCCAGAGACCAGCCGGCCTGATCCGCGAGCTGGCGCCCCTTGCCGAGGAGCTCCAGGGACACGCCTTCCAGCTCGCCGCCGGTCTGCTCAAGGTAGACCAGAATGGCCTGTCGTTCTTCCTCAGCCGCGTAGCGTGAAGCCATCGTCGACGACCTTCCGCCGGGCAGCCACAACGCCCTGCCCTCTTACCTCGCCTCAGCCAGGGCCTGGGCGGCGATCTCCGCCACATCCAGCACCTGCATCCCCCCCAGGTGCTGAGATCTCAGGCTGTCCTCAAGACAGGCAACACACGAGGGGCAGGCCGTGGCGATGACCGCGGCACCCGTTGCCGCAGCCTCCCGGATGCGGAGGTCCGAGAAGCGCTCGCCCATCGGCGTCTCCATCCACATCCGGCCGCCCCCGCCCCCGCAGCAAAGCGAATCTGGTCCATGATGTTCCATCTCGGC
>CAYQUY010000324.1:0-3241 GCA_964420755.1 uncultured Anaerolineaceae bacterium | reverse complement strand
GCGGCGAACGTCGTGGGGGCGCTCAACGGGGGTTCGGAGGTGTTCCATCAAATGATGATCCCGGAGCGCATGACCACGGCCGCCGGGGCGGTTGGGCTGGCGAGGGCAGCCCTGGAGATCGCCGCCAGCTACAGCGACCGGCGGAAGGCTTTCGGCCAGAAGATCCGGGATTTCGAGGGCGTGTCATTCAAGGTGGCCGAATCGATCACGCGTCTCGAGGCTGCACGGGCCCTGGTCGCGGCGACGGCGCGCGTAATCGATCTCGGTGACGAGGCGGGGCGCGTCCGTCGGATGGTCAGCGAGAGCAAGAAGTTCGCGACGGAGACGGCCTGGGAAGTGGTCAACCACGCCATGCAGATCCTAGGAGGCATCGGATACACCAATGTCTACCCCATCGAGCGCATGCTGCGCGACACGCGGCTGATGATGATCTGGACGGGAACGAACGAGATCATGAACCTAGTGATCCAGCACGAGTTCTACCGCGAGTTCCTGAAGACGGGGCCCAGCAGCAGGCCGACGGAGGCCGACGCGGCTGAGGCCGATCTCGAGGCCGAGAAGGTCTTCGACTAGGCGGCCGAAGGGACATGCAAGCCGCGATGAATCCCTCCCGGTTAGCAGGTGGATCCGGTGTCCGGTGGATCGGGCGCCTGGCCTTACTTGGCTTCTGCGTTCTCGTTGGCCTGGTGCTCTTCAGCCGGGCGATGGCGCAACCCTTCAGCCATGACGAGCACCAGTTCGTGGCCGCCGGCTGGTGGGTTGCCTACGGAGGCCTGCTCCCCTACCGCGACTTTCCCTACCATCACATGCCCTATCAGATTCCGCTTGACGCCCTTGCGGTTCGGCTCTCGCCCTACCTGCTTCTCTCAGCCCGGCTGGTGTCGTGGGCAGCCGCGTGGCTCGCGTCCGGGATCCTCTTCTTGATGGTACGCCGGGAGTTACGGGGCCGAGGTGCGTGGCTGGCGAGCGGAGCGGCCGCTGCGGCCGTCGTCGTCTTCATCAGCAGCCTGATCGTGGCATACACCATGGGCCATGCGTGGAACCACGACTGGGCGGTCGCACTTGCGCTGCTCGCCCTGATGCTGCAGGTCAGAGCAATCGACCGTCAGGCGGGCGTGCAGAGCGCCTTCGTCGTCGGCCTGCTGGCGGGGCTGGCCACGGGCGTGCGTCTGTCGCTGGCCGTCCTGTGCCCGCTGTTTGTTGCCTCCGCCTGGGGGATCCCCGGGACGCGGCGCCAACGCGCCGCCCGCGCCGGGGCGGCCGTTGCCGGCACGGCGTTGGCCGGCCTGCCGGCGGCCGTGCTCCTGAGCCTGGATGCGAAAGCCTTCGTCTATGGGAATGTGCTCTATCCGATTCTCAACAGCCGGTATCGGGAGGTCCTCGGGCATTGGTCGGGCGACGCCCTGCTGGCCAAGGTTGCCTACCTCGGCGAGACGGTGCTCTCCCACCCAGCCAACGCCGCCCTGTTCGCTGGCTTCGTGATTGTGTGCGGGCTCTTGTTCGCCGGCCGGCCGCGGGAGGCGCGGCCCCGGCATGCAATCGCATTGACGGCGCTGGCGGCGGCGCTGCTGTTCCTCACGGCGTTCGCCCCTACGCCGTCCTGGTATCAGTACTTCTTCACCTGCGTCCCGTTCGCCATCCTCACCGTGGCTCTTTCTGCAGCCAGGGCGGGACCGGGCGTGCGCGGACAGCTAGTCATCACAACGACGGCTCTCGTGGCCTTGATTGGCACCGTGACGGGAGGCTGGGATCCCGACGTCTTCCGTCGGCTGCAATCGGCAGACACCTGGGTGCCAATCCAGGTGCACCGCTTTGGCCAGAGGCTCGCCTCCGAAGTCCCCTGTGGCCGTGTCCTCACGCTGGGCCCCTTGTTCCCCATGGAAGGGGGGCTTCTGACGTACGAGGCGCTGGCGACCGGCCCGTTCACCTGGCGTGTGGCCCACATCATCCCCGAGGCGATCCGCCGGTCGGTCGGATGGGTGGGACGGGATGACCTCGAGGTGGCGCTGGAGTCCTCCAGGCCGGCCGCGATCCTCACCGGGCTGGAAACAGCGAATGAAGGATTCGAGCCCGGTGATCAGGGGAACCTCGAGGCGCCACTGGACGAGTACGCCGCGGCGCACGGATACAGCCGCACCCCTCTCGACGTGCCGTTCATGGCAGGGGAACTCAACCTGTGGCTCCCCTCGAGCCCGCCGAGCGGGTGCACGTGGTGACAGCCAGGCACGGGCTGCGCGTGAGGGGAGGCTTCGGAGACTGCCGTGGCCGACCCCGGGGTGCCTGAGCTGCACGACCGCCAGACGCCACATCTCGGGGGAGACCTGCCCTTTCGGCGGCCTTCAGGCCGGGGAGGTCCTCGCCTTCTCATCGAACCCTTCCAGATGTGAGGCGAGGGGGAGAGGGTGCTCGAACGGCTGAGGAACCGGGCGACACCCCGGGGGCTTGCGGAGCGCAGCAGAGATCCGGACCATGGATGTGCCCGGCTCCCCTTGGCTGGCGCGTGCACGTTGGCTTTGGGGACACTCTCACGAGAGCCCCGGCGGCGAGAAAAGGAGCAAGCGCGTCTGGAGAGCCTAAGCCAGCGGGGAAGGCGGGGCGGCCACGGGCGCCCCGGGCCGCTATTGACATCTGCCAAGAAGGGCGCTATCTTGGCAGCGTATCATCACATGATATGAGGTCTTGTCAGATGATACCCACCGTCGGCCGATGGGGGCCCGAGGCATGCGGGCCTCGGCGGAGGCGTCATAGACCTCGCCCCGCGGGCCATCTCCGGTGGGGTGGCATGTCTTGATCAGCCGTCAAGGATTCAAAGTTGGGAGGGAAGGGGATGACAGAGACCAACACGGTAGCCGAAACGACCATGAAGGTCATCCAGGATCGTCGGAGCATACGGGATTACACTGACGAGCCCGTGTCCGACCACGACCTCGATTTGATCCTGGAGGCGGCGCGTCAGGCGCCGTCCGGTGAGAACGCCCAACCGTGGCGCTTCGTCGTCGTCAAGGACGAAGGGACGCGCAGACAGCTGGGCGCCCTGGCCGGTGGGGGCAGTGGCAGGCGTTTCACCGCCGAGTTCGTCACCAAGAAGATGCAGGAGCGTTTCTCCAGCCTGGAAGATGAGGCCAAGAAGCGGGCCGCCTTTGAGAAGCTGACGTCCGGCCAGGTGTCCGCCTTCCTGGCCGCCGCCCCTGTCAACATCGTGGTGTGCGGCAAGAAGGACGTCTGGGACATGCCCTACGAC
>CAYQUY010000323.1:0-3249 GCA_964420755.1 uncultured Anaerolineaceae bacterium | reverse complement strand
GTCCCATTCTTCTCGATCTCCGGCTCCGAGTTCGTCGAGATGTTCGTGGGCGTAGGCGCCAGCCGCGTCCGGGACCTGTTTGAGCAGGCGAAGCGCCATTCGCCCTGCATCGTGTTCGTGGACGAGATCGATGCTGTCGGCCGCCAGCGCGGCGCGGGATTGGGAGGCAGCCACGACGAGCGGGAGCAGACCCTGAACCAGATGCTCGTCGAGATGGACGGCTTCGACACGGACACCAACGTGATCGTCATGGCCGCCACCAACCGGCCAGACGTGCTCGATCCGGCCCTGCTCCGGCCTGGCCGCTTTGACCGGCGGGTCATCCTCGATCGTCCCGACATGCGCGGCAGGGAAGCGATCCTCAAGGTCCACGTCAAGGGCAAGCCGATTGATCCGGAGGCCGACCTGGTGACCATCGCCAAGGCCACCCCGGGGTTCGTGGGCGCCGACCTGGAGAACATCGTCAACGAAGCCGCCATCCTGGCTGCCCGCCGCAACAAGCACTCCATCGGCACGCCGGAGTTCCAGGAGGCCATCGAACGCGTGATCGCTGGCCCAGAACGAAAGAGCCGGATCATCAGCGACGATGAGAAGCGCATCGTCGCCTACCACGAGGCCGGCCACGCCATCGTGTTGCACATGCTGCCCGAGGCCGATCCCGTCCAGAAGGTCAGCATCATCGCCCGCGGCATGATGGGCGGTTTCACCATGGCTCTCCCCGAAGAGGATCGCACGTTGCTCTCCCGCAACAAGCTGAAGGCCGACATGGCGGGTCTGCTGGGCGGCCGAGCGGCCGAGGACCTGGTCTTCAACGATATCACCTCGGGTGCCTCCAACGACCTCGAACGCGTCACCAAGATGGCCCGCACGATGGTGACGCGTCTGGGCATGAGTGAGGGGATGGGCCCGATGGTGTACGGCCAGAAGCAGGAATTGATCTTCCTGGGCCGCGAGATCGCGGAGCAGCGCGACTACTCCGAGAGGGTCGCCGAGGAGATCGACGACGAGGTCAGGCGACTGGTCAGCCAGTCGTACGATCAGGCCCTGGGCATCTTGAGGGAGTTCCGTTCTCACCTGGACGCCATCGCCCAGCGGTTGATCGACGTGGAGACGATTGACAAGGCCGAGTTCGACGCCTTCTTTGCCCAGACCCCGGTACCCAAGAAGAACGGTACGCCCGTTCCCCTGAGCACCGCCGGCTAGAGGCTCGCTCCAAGGCGGCCGGCCGATATGCCTCCGAGACTGCCCGGCTCGGCCTGAGGCCTCCGGGCAGGTCTTGCGCAAGGAAGGGCACGAGATTGAGAACGCTGAGAGAGGTCCTGACCGGGCCGCCGCTTCCGACGCGGCGGCTGTCTGCCGAGCGCCTGAACAAGATTCGGGCGCTTGCCGCGTTCTCCCCAGACGCCCTCTCTTCCATTGCCTACGCCAATCAGGAGATCTTCCTGGGCCTGGTCGTCGCTGGGGCCGCGGGCCTTGTGTTCTCCTTGCCGGTCGCCTTGGCTATCAGCGCTCTGCTCTTCATCCTCGCTCTCTCCTATGCCCAGACGATCCCGGCCTATCCCTCCGGCGGCGGATCCTACACGGTCGCACGGGAAAACCTGGGCACGGAGGTCGGCTTGGTGGCAGCGGCCGCGCTCATGATCGACTATGTGCTCACCGCTGCTGTCAGCCTGACCGCTGGCCTAGCCGCAATGGCCTCAGCCTTTCCGGTCCTATGGCCGCATCGGGTGGCCCTCTCACTCGCTATCCTGGTCATCATCACACTGGCTAACCTGCGTGGCCTGCGCGAGGCGGGGAGCTTGATGGCGGTGCCAGTCTACTTCTTCCTCGTCTCCTATTTTGCCATGCTCGCGGTTGGTGCGGTCCGTGCGCTGATTGGCATCCCCACTTCCTTTGCGGTCACTGCCCCAACGCCCACAGCGCCAGTGACCACCTTTCTCGTCCTTCACACCTTCGCCTCGGGATGTACCGCCCTGACCGGAATCGAGGCCATCAGCAACGGGGTACCCGCCTTCCGCGAGCCGCAGACGCGCAACGCCCGACAGACCTTGGTGGTCATGGCTCTCCTAATGGGGATCTTGTTCCTCGGCAGCATTGGCCTGACCCAGTACTTCGCCGTGGTGGCGGGAACAGAGGAGACCATTCTTTCGGCCCTGACGCGACGCATCCTCGGCCCCGGGCTACCCTACGTGATGGTGCAGACTGGGACGCTGGCCGTCCTTGCCGTGGCGGCGAACACCAGCTTCGCCGGCTTTCCTCGGCTCGCCTCGGTCCTCGCTCGAGACCGATACCTTCCGCACCAGCTCTCGCAGCTCGGGGACCGGCTGGTATTCTCCAACGGGATGCTCGTGCTCGCCGGGCTCACCGCCGTTCTGATCGTCCTCTTCGGCGGAGACTCGCATGCCCTGATCCCCCTCTTCGCCGTCGGCGTCTTCCTCGCCTTCACGCTTTCTCAGGCCGGCATGGTTGTCCACTGGTGGAAGCAGCGAGGCCCGGGTTGGCCGCTCAAGGCGGTCATCAACGGCCTGGGAGCCTTGACCACGACCGTGACACTGCTGGTCGTGGCCGTCAGCAAGTTCGTTGACGGCGCCTGGATCGTCGTTCTCCTGATCCCCCTGATCGTGATCGCCTTCAATGCCGTCCGTCGTCACTATCGGGAGATCGCCGCCGAGCTCACCCTCAAGGGGGCTGCGCCCGTCCTGGGACCGACGTCCTCCCCCCGAGTCGTCTTGCCGGTCTCCGGCATCCATCGAGGCGTGATCGAGGCCCTGCGCTACGCCCGGTCGATCTCCGACAGGGTCACCGCCGTCTACGTCGAGGTCAACCCCGGCGACGGCGACCGGATGCGGAGTCAATGGCGAGAATGGGGTCAAGGCGTGCCGCTGGTCGTCGTGCCTTCTCCCTACCGATCCATCGTGGGTCCGCTGCTCGACTTCCTCGACATGACGGATAAGCAAAGCAACGACGGCCGGCTCGCCAGCATCATCATGCCCGAGTTCGTGCCCGCCCATTGGTGGGAGAATCTGCTGCACAACCAGACGGCCTGGCTTCTCCGGTTGGCCCTGCTCTACCGCCGCCGCAGGTTCGGCCAGGTGCGGGCGATCATCGACATCCCGTTCTACTTGAGGTCGTAGCTCCGCGCGCACCGACTTCCGAAGTCGAGCCGTGGGCCGGACTTCGGAAGTCGGTGACTTGCGCCACTCGAGGGATCGCGCCTAAGACGGGGTCCCCGCCTTTTCCCTCTTCTCC
>CAYQUY010000322.1:0-3305 GCA_964420755.1 uncultured Anaerolineaceae bacterium | reverse complement strand
GAGATGCCGAGAAGGAGGGAGCGGTGGCGGCTTTCGTGGCGGCCGCCGCCGACCAGACCGGTGACCTCCTGAAGCTGGGTGGTTTCCGGCGCGCCGGCGTGACCATGGGGGCCGGTAGCATGCTTGTCCTCAGGCACGTGGATCACTTCGTCGGGCTCCTGCTGGATGGCAGCGCCTCGCCTTCGCTGGTCGCTTCTCGGGCCGAGGTTCTGCTCCAGGGACTGAGGTAGCCATGGAACAGATGCTGCAGGACCTGGCCGGCGTGGTGGGTGTCAAGGGGGCATTTGTGTATGCGGATAAGGGAGGCCTGCTTGCCTCTTTCCAGTCTGAAGGCCTCGACGCGGCAAAGCTCCCCGAAGTGGGGAAGACGTTCACGCGGACGCTTGAGGCTCTCAAGGCAGCCCGACGGCGCAAGGTGAATGAGCTGGACCTGTTGTACGCAGAGGGCCGCCTGGTGGTGAAGAACCTGGGGGCCGCCTGCCTCGTGGTGGTCTGTGTCCCCACCATCAATGTGCCGCTTCTGAATCTGACGGCCAATGTCGTTGCCCGCAAGCTCCAGGAAAGCCTCAAGGCCCGCGAGGGAGTCCCCGCGGAGAAGAAGCTGGCGGCCGCGCCACCGGTGCCCGTCCTAGAGATCCCTGTCTCTGAAGTCGTCCCAGGATCGGCCATCGAACAGGCTGGCTTGGACGTCGTCTCGCGTGCTCGAGCCGGGAAGGTCAGCTTGCGCCTAATGGGCGAAATCGCCATTCGGCTTCGCTGCCCGGCGGTTGCGGCCGCGGAGGCGGCTCCCAGTCAGGAAGAAGGCGTGCTAGAGCTGGCGGGGAGGACAGCGCAGGCGGGCCAGATCGACAACCTCATGGCGGCCATGGGGTACATCCCGGATCGGCGTTTCAATGCCCTCTTCGGCCATGATCGCCTGCGCTACGCACATCCCGAGACGCGACAGCTGCTGGAGATCTTCCTGGACGGGGTACAGGCCTTCCACAGGCTCGAGTTCGGGAGCCGTCTTCACCTGGACGAACACACCTTGCCTCCGACCGAGCTTCTGCTTTCGCAGCTCCAGAATGTCAAGGCCGAAGAGAGGGACGTGCGCCGGATGTGCTCTCTCCTCAGTCGCTTTGACCTGGGAGGCGCGGGGCAGGCGGGAGTGATCGATCCGCTGGTCGTTGTCGAGCTATGCGCGGGTGACTGGGGCTGGTACAAGACGACCACGATGAATCTGGAGAAGTGTGTGAGCCTCGCCCCCCAGATTCTGCAATCCGGCGGGGCGGAAGTCACGGTCAAACGAGCCCGACGGCTGATGCAGATGATCGAGGAAGCACCGAAGCCGCTTCGGTGGCAGCTTAGGGCGCGCGTCGGCGAGAGCCGAAAGTGGTACGAGGAGCCTGAATAGCGGCCAAGGCTCGCAGCCGATCGAGCTCGGCTTCAGAAACACGCAGCCCTCCCGCTGGCCCGTCGCCAGCGGGAGGGCTGTCTGGATCAGGCCATTTGCGGCTGCCAGCCTCAGGTTGCCCCGCTATGCAGCAGCCGGAGCAGCGTGCGCCGGGCCAGCAGGTCAGCGCTGATCATGCCAATCACCTGGCCACTGTCGACGATGGGCATGGCCGAGATCTCGTGGTATTCGAGCTTACGGACCACCTCCAGGATGCTTTCCGCGGGCGAGGCTGAGATCACCTGGCGTGTCATAATGCTTTCCAGGGCGGTCTCGCCGGCGCAGGCGCCAGCGCAGGCGCGTGTGATATCCCACTCGGTGACCACGCCGACCAGACTTCCCTCGGCAGACACGACCGCCAGGATCGGGCTTCCGGCTTCAACAAGGAGGGCGGCGGCTTGCTGGACGGTGCTCGATTGCGGAATGGTGGGCAGGGGAGCCATGATCTCAGCCGCGGTGCGGCCGCTCTCACTGGCCGCGACTCGCCCAACGGCAATGCGCTCGGCGGCCTCGCAGGGGAGCATGTCGGCGTCCGAGAGCAGCAAGCCGACCAGCTCCCGCATGTTGCGCCGGATGACCTGGTCGCGGTAGGCATCGGCCGCGACCCGGCGTTTCTCGGCCAGCTTCGCCAGCTCGCTGGCGTGCTCCTCCAGCCAGCGATCGACGGCCGCCCTGTTGGCCAGCATTGCCTCGGGGATGCGCAAGTAATCGGGCGTCTTGATCAGGCGCTCCTGGGCGGCGAAGATCACACCTCCCGAGTTCACCAGGTAATCGGTGGCGATCAAGACGCCTGCCTGGCGGTAGACGGCGCGCTCCATCCTGGCGCGTGCCTGCTTGCGGGCCGGGTCGGGCGAATACGTGTTGGCGCCCTCGACGATCAGCGAGAGACGCCCCATTCGGTCGACCGTCATCGAGGGATTGGAGGCGGGATCGACGTCGAGGTAGTTGGCGATGGGAGCGGCGGGGATCAGGCAGTCAGCCCACTCGCGCAGCAGGTCGTCCGGGCAGCTGGAGAACTTCGTCGATCGACCCTGCCCGCGAGCTCCCTGCAAGTGCTCCTGGTAATAGCGACGGGTGATGAGGCGGTGCTCCTGCCAGCAGCCGAAGAGCTCATCAACGGGCAGACCCTCTTCCTGGTAGAGGTATCCCTCCTCGTCGCTCACGCCGACGACGCGGGCCGAGGGCATGGTTTGCTTCAGTATGCGTCCGGCCTGCGCGCCCACGGCTGCGAATCCCTGGATCAGCACGCTAAGCTGCCCCCGGGATGGGACAGGCCGATTCGCAAACTGGGGTAGAGATCCGAGCCGCGGCATCTCGCTGAGCAGCTGTTCAAGGGCGATGATCACGCCCCCTGCCGCGGCGCCGAGGCGGTCGATCTGGTTCCCGCCCATCTCCGCCGGCTTTGACAGCGCGTTGTCCAGGCCGTTCTCGATGGCCACCGTCTTCATGTCGGCATCGTCGGTGCCGACGTCTGGCCCCGGCAGGTAGAGGTCGCGGTAGCGACACAGCAGCCGGGCGAAGCCGCGGACGACCTCGGTGTGGTCCGCGGACGAGAGCTCGCAGGGAGCGACGATCCCGGACTTGCCTCCGCCGTAGGGAAGGTTGGCCGCGGCGTTCTTGAGGGTCATTCCACGAGCGAGATTATGGACGGCGGCTGGGGTGAGGTCGGGAAGCATCCGGATTCCGCCCATCGACGGTCGGCCCATGGCTAGGTTGTCGATGACCAGGTACCCGCCGATTTCCAGAGGGCTGGCTTCGTCCCACAAGCACACGACCTGCCTCGGTCCTAGACTGTCAGGCACGATGCCCAGCCGGGATAGGCGATCGACGTCCAAGGGACCGAATTCCATGAAGGCCTGACCGCCCTCACGAA
>CAYQUY010000321.1:0-3306 GCA_964420755.1 uncultured Anaerolineaceae bacterium | reverse complement strand
CCCGTTTTCTGAGTGAGAACGGGTTTCTCGTGCTGGAGAGAGGGAGGGACTGATGGATCTGATCGTCATTGGCGGGGGATCAGGCGGCACGGCGGCCGCCATCCGCGCTGCCCAGTTGGGCGCCCAGGTCACTCTGATCGAAAAGGTCGAGCTCGGTGGCAATTGCACCAACCGGGCCTGCGTCCCCGTCGAAGCCCTGCAGACGACGGCCCGCGTGCTTGGCCAAATCCAGACGGCGGGCGAACACGGTATTAAGATCTCGGGGATGTCTTTCGACCTGGCTCAGGCCATGGCACGAAAGGATCAGGTCGTCGAAGAGGTTCGGATGGGCATCGAGGGGCTGCTGATCAGCAACGAAGTGCGGGTGATCAAGGGCGAGGCCCAGTTGGCCGGGCCTCGGATGGTCAAGGTAGACGGTCAACTGCTGGAGGGAGACGCCATCGTCATCGCCACAGGCTTCGTGCACGTCAAGCCCCCCATTGAAGGCATTGACCAGGAGGGTGTGATCACCCCTCCTGAGGCGCTGTCGCTGACCGAGGTGCCGTCCCGGCTGCTGGTCATCGGCAGCGAGCCGCCCCAGATCGGCCTGACCTCGATCTTCCAACGCTTTGGCAGCCAGGTCACCCTGGTCGAAGCCGAGCGACGCCTCTTGCCCGGCGAGGACGAGGAGATCCGACAGCGGATGGGAGCAGCCTTCCGCGAGCGCGGCATTGAGATCATGATCGGAGCGACCGTCTCCTCGATCCATCGCCGTGGAGGCGAGTTGGTGGTGACCGTCGTGGATCGCCAGGGCGAGCACGAGGTCGCGGTGGACAAGGTGCTTGTGGCCGACCGCGTCCCCAACGTTGCCGGATTGGACCTGGAGAAGGCTGGGGTCAAAATAGAGAGCGGCCACATCGCGGTAGATGACCGGATGCAAACGAGCTCGCCCACCGTTTATGCCGTGGGCGACGCCGCTGGCGGCCGCTTCTCCTACGTGGCGACGGCCGGCGGTGTCGTGGCAGCCGAGAACGCCCTGGGCGGAAACAGCCGCCTGGATCCAAACCTGCTACCCCGTTGCATCTACGGCCAACCCGAGGCGGCCGCTGTGGGTCTGACCCAGGAGGAGGCCGAGGAAGCTGGTTACGACGTGAAGGTCAGCGCCATCCCCTTCGCCCTGAACGCCCGGGCGATAGCCATGGGCGAGCCGGCCGGTTCCATCAAGGTCGTGGCCGAGGCCAGGTACGGCAAAGTCCTGGGGGTGCACATCGTCGGTCCCTGGGCCACCGAGCTCATAGACCAGGCGGTGTTGGCCATCCGCCTGGAAGCCCTGGCTGAGGATATGGCGGAGGCAGTGGCCGGCCACCCGGCCTTGGTCGAGAGCCGGCAAGAGGCCGGCCGCGACCTCCTGGGCAAGGCGCTGTACGTGCCGAAATGGTGAGTCCAGAGAGCGACAGGAAACGAATATCCGTGCTCAGGCTCGGCATGGTGCAATACCGCTGGGCCCTGGGGCTCATGGAGCACCTGGCCGAGGCCCGGCGGCACGGCCGGGTAGGCGACCTGTTGCTCCTGGTCCAGCACCCACCGGTCATCACTCTCGGTCGAGGCGGCGGTGCTGAGGATATCCGTGTCCCGGAGGCGACGCTCCGACGCCTGGGGGTGGGCCTCTTCCAGACGGAGCGGGGCGGACGGGCCACCTACCACGGCCCCGGCCAATTGGTGGCCTACCCCATCCTCAAGCTCCCCGACGATGATCTCCATGCTTACCTGCGGCGGCTGGAGCAGGCGGTCATCCACCTCCTGGCCGAGTACGGCATCGCCGCCGGGAGGGACGAGCACTACCCTGGGGTCTGGGTCGGCAGGAACAAAATCGCCGCCGTGGGGGTGGCGGTACAGGGCGGGGTGACGACCCACGGCCTGGCCCTCAACGTGGACCCATCCATGGAGCACTTCTCCTTCATCGTGCCCTGTGGCCTCGCTGACAGGGGGGTTACCTCCATGCGCCGCGAGCTGGGCCGCCCGCTGGATGTGGCCAGGGTGGAAGTCCACCTTGTAGCAGCCTTCGCCCAGGCCTTTGGCGCCGAGATGACCTGGGGAATCCAGGAAGCCCCCTGGCTGATAGTCCGGGCCCCCCAGGGAGAGAGGGTGGAAGCCCTCAATGTCCTGTTGACCGACCTCGGATTGCACACCGTATGCCAGGAGGCTCTCTGCCCCAACGTCAGCGACTGCTGGGGGAGCGGCACGGCCACGTTCATGATCCTGGGGGACATCTGCACCCGTCACTGTCGCTTCTGCGCAGTGGCGGCCGGGCGTCCCCTGCCCCCTGATCCCGGCGAGCCAGAGCGGGTGGCTGAGGCTGCTGCCCGGCTGTGCCTCCGGCACGTGGTGGTCACGTCGGTGACGCGGGACGATCTACCCGACGGCGGGGCAGGCCACTTCGCCGCCACCATCGAGGTCGTGCGGCGCCGTTGCCGTGGGGCCTTAGTGGAGGTGTTGGTGCCGGACTTTGGCGGGTCCCTGGCCGCGCTGGATCGGGTGATCAGCGTTCACCCGGACATCCTCAACCACAACGTGGAGACGGTCCCCCGCCTGTACCCTCCGGTTCAGCCCCGCGCCGACTATCGTCGCTCCCTGGGCCTGTTGGCCTGGGCCAAAAGGGCTGGTCTGACCACCAAATCAGGGCTAATGCTGGGCCTGGGGGAGACACGGGGCGAGGTCGTGGCCACTATGCAGGACCTGCGGCGGGCAGGCTGTGATCTCCTGACCCTGGGCCAATATCTACAGCCCACCTCCCGCCAACTGCCCGTGGTCGAGTACGTCCACCCCGTGGAGTTCGAGTGGTATCGGGGAGCAGGAGAGGCTATGGGCTTCCGAGCCGTCGCCGCCAGCCCTCTGGTGCGCAGCTCTTACCATGCCGAGGAGCTGTCCAGGGGCTTGGGAAAATCGCCAAGCGGGAACTTTCCAGGTTTGCACACCGTCTAAATAACAGGCAGCCCCGCAGTGGTACGGAAGGAGGAAGTCTGATGTTCAGATTCCAGGAGGATGGCAAAGTGGTTCAAATCACCTTGTGGTCGCTTGTTCTCGCCCTGTCGCTGGTCGGCTGTACTTCCGTCTCGGGCAAACCCCCTCAACCGACGCCCACGGCAGGGATGGTCGAGTCTTTACGACCGCTGGCCGAAGAGATGGCCCCTACGTGGGGCGTCTCGGTCGAAGAAGCCTATGAACGAATCCGTGCAGAGGATCCCATCGGGACACTACAGGCGGAACTGGCGGAACGCGAGGCAGAAACGTTTGCCGGATTGTGGATAGAGAATGAGCCCTACTATC
>CAYQUY010000320.1:0-3385 GCA_964420755.1 uncultured Anaerolineaceae bacterium | reverse complement strand
TCACCGGCCTGCTGGACGGGGAGCGTCTCGCACTCAAGCCAGAAGGCTTCGACGACATTCACGCCCGCGGTGGAGCTGTGCACCGCTTGAGGACAGACGCCTCCAAGTGGAAGCCGCTGGGCATCGGCGAGACACCGAACGCCCTCCCCGAGGGCGAGGACAACGGCAAGTAATCGAAAGGGGCTGTCCTTTCGTGACAGCCCCTTGCTTGCCGACTTCCGAAGTCCTTCGGACTTCGGAAGTCGGCAAGGAATCTGCCCAAGCGGGGAAGAAGGGCAGTAGTTGCTTCTGTGAACTTGCGGAACGCGACTCTATCCCCCGATGGCGTTCATTGTCCGGTCGAGGGGGATCTCATCCTCCGCCAAGCCGTGCCCCCACGGCTTGTTCCAGATGCCGTCGAGGATAAGCCGTCGCAGCTCGGCCTCGCCGACGCCGCAGCGCAACGGCGTGAGCAGGTCGACTTCCTTGTCCCGCAGCAGGCACAGCCTGAGCTGCCCATCCGCTGTGAGTCGGACGCGCGTGCAGCTGGCGCAGAAGGGCTGAGTGACGGAGGAGATCAGCCCGATCTCCCCTCGCGCCCCCGGCAGGCGGAAGAGGCGGGCCTCACCGTCAAGATGGCCGTCGTTGGCGACCTCCAGGGGGCCGAGCGCCTCCTCAATCAACCCTCTGACCTCCTGGTGGGTCACAATCTCCTCTATATGAATCCCGGCCGTGACGCCAACAGGCATCATCTCGATGAAGCGCACCTGCCAGGGGTGGTCAAGGGTCAGCCTGGCGAGCGCGGGGACGTCCGCCTCGTTGAGGCCCCGCACGATGACCGCATTGAGCTTGACCGGCCCAAGGCCGGCGGCCTCCACCGCGCGGATGCCTTGCCACACGTCGTCCAGTGAGCCCCTGCGCGTCATCTCGCGAAAGCGTTCCGAGTCGAGGCTGTCGACGCTAATGTTTACCCGCTGTAGGCCGGCTCGCGCCAGCGATTGAGCCAGCCTCGGCAGGAGTACACCATTCGTCGTCATCGAGAGGGAGCGGACGCCACGTGTTTGGGCAATGGCCCGCACGAGGTCGACCACACCCGCCCGGGCCGTCGGCTCCCCGCCCGTCAGCCGGATCTTGTCAAACCCCGCCTCGGCAAACAGGCGAACCAGGAGCAGGATCTCCTCATCTTGCATGAGTTCCTGGCTCGGCTGGTAGGAGACGTCCTCCGGCATGCAGTAGACGCAGCGCAGGTTGCAGCGGTCGGTCAGGCTGACACGAAGGTAGTGGATGTTCCGGCCGAAGCGATCGGTAGCCATGGGTACTTGTCCGGGAACCTGTGCCTTCATTCTACCACGGCGGGACAATTCCTACGTCTTCAGTCCACTTTTTACCGCCCAGCCGAACGAGACCGTGTGCGCCCCTCGAGGTCGACGCTCTACTGACCCCGAGGCGGGCAATACCGCGGTATCAGGCCGCGGCAGGTCCGGCAAGGGTATAATCCATTCAACCCGGCCCGAAGGAGCCCGTATGACCGACAAGTCTGGTCGCGACCTCGTGCCCAGCGGCGGAGGCGTATTCCACGAGCTGCTGCTGCGCATCAAGTTGATCGTGCGCCTGATGGTCGATCGGCGGGTCAACTTCCTGCTCAAGCTGTTGCCCATCGGCTCCCTCGTCTACCTCGTCGTACCCGATTTCCTTCCCGGCCCGTTCGACGACGCCGCCATGATCGCCCTGCTGTCGTACCTATTCGTCGAGCTCTGCCCAGAGGAGGTCGTTCGGGAACACATGCGGGCGCTGACCTCGGTGATCGACGCCGACTGGCGCGAGGTGGATGAGGAAGAAGAGCGAAAGGAGCTGCACGACTAGTTGGCGGGCCGCCACCAGCGAATAGCCTCGGCGGCCGTCCGATTGCCACCGGGACCGGTTCTCTCTGAGGATCCGAAACGCGAAGGCTGATGCTGGCTTAACACGGGCTGCGTCGAGCTTGGCGAGCTCGCCTATTCCTTCCTCGACGCTGCAAGCTCGCCGCTCAGATCGTACGGAAGCGCGCCCGTGATACTCACCGGCACGAGCTCCCCGATGGGCGCCTCTCCCTGGATGATGACCAGCCCATCAATCTCGGGCGCGTCCCGGTAGGAGCGCCCCACCGACAGGCCATCCCCCTGCCCCTCGACAAGAACCTCCAGCCTCTGGCCGACGAAGCCCAGGTTCTTCTCCAGCGATATCCTCTGCTGCAGCGCCATCAGTCGCCCACGGCGCTCTTCCTTGACCTCCAGCGGAATCGAATCCCCAAGCGGCTCGCTGGGAGTTCCGGCCTCGAAGGAGAATGGAAACACGCCGACCCTGTCAAAGCGAATCGCGGTGACGAGATCCAGCAGCGCCTGGAACTCCGCCTCGCTCTCACCAGGGTAGCCCACGATGAAGGTCGTCCGCAGCGCCAGGGCGGGCATGGCCGAGCGCAGCTTCTCGACCGTGCGGTAGACCCAATCGACATCCCTGGGCCGGCGCATCCCCTGCAAGACGGAGGGGTCGGCATGCTGCAGGGGAATATCCAGGTAGGGCAAGATCTGCGGGTGCGCGGCCATGGTCTCAATCAGCCGATCCGTCACGAACCCCGGGTAGGCATAGAGGATCCGGATCCAGTCGATGCGCGGGGCGGCTTGAACCAACGCCTCCAGCAGAGTCGGCAAGCCATCCTTCATCCCGAGATCGTGGCCATAGTCGGTCGTATCCTGGGCGATGAGCACCAACTCGTGAACGCCCTGGTCTTCCAGGCGGCGGGCCTCGTCGAGGATGGCGGGCATCGGGCGGCTGACCGCCGTGCCCTTGATGAGCGGGATGGCGCAGAAAGCGCACGGGCGCCGGCAGCCATCCGCGATCTTGAGATAGGCGCTGCTGCCCTGGGTGGCCGATCTGGGGACCCCCTGCACCTCCGGCCCGATCCTTGGTACGTCCGGAAGGTGATAGATTGGCTGCGGCCGGCTCCTCTTCCGGACGGCCTCGACGACCTGGACGACATCCATCCAGCGTCGAGTCCCCAGGATGCCATCGATGCCGGGGACGTCTTTGGCGACCTGGGCGCCATAGCGCTGTGTCAGGCAGCCAGCGGCGATCAACAGCTGTCCCCGCCGCTTGTTACGCGCCAGGGCGCGCATCGTCGCCAGGGATTCGTCGCGCGCCGGGGCAATGAAGCCGCAGGTGTTGACGATCAGCACGTCGGCTTGGGCAGCCTCCCCGAAGAGCCGGTACCCAGCCTGTCCCAGCAGGTGAGCCATCGACTCCGAGTCGACGGTGTTCTTGGCACAACCCAGGGTGACGATGTGGAAACTGGGACCGCCCACCACTACTGTCCAGCAGTCGGCCGGAGCGTCGAGGTGGCCACGGGGGTTGTGGTCGCCCGGGGGGTAGC
>CAYQUY010000319.1:1669-3395 GCA_964420755.1 uncultured Anaerolineaceae bacterium | reverse complement strand
GATCATGCATGGGTACGTCGAGGCCGTTGACGTGCGCGGCCAAATCCGGGACGCCAAAGTGCTCGGCTAGCGCCTTGGAGCCCTGGGCCAGGAGCGCGCCAAAGCCCTCCGCCCGGGCGATCTTCTCGATGAGATCGAAACAGGGCGTGGCATCGCCCCAGCGAAGCTCGACGCCCCCGGTGTCAGCAGTCGTCACCACACCCTTCTCGAATAGCAGGTAGGCGAGAGCAATCGTGTTGCCCGCACTGATGGTATCGATGCCGACCGCATCACAGCGGCGACCGAGGGCAGTGATGATGGCCAGGTCATCGACCAGCAGTTGGGAGCCAAAGGAGCAGACCGTCTCATACTCCGGGCCCTTGACCTTGCCCTGGGTGGCGTAGGGACCGTCAGGGATCGCGACGACACGCCCGCAGGAGATGACGCACCCCTGGCAGGCGGCGTTGCCCACCAGGATCGTCTCCGCCATATGAGCCCCGCTGATGTTTTCGGCACCCTCGAACGTCCCCTGGGTCCAGTACTTCTGCGGCATCTCGCCCAGCATCTGGAGGTACTCGGCTGCGTTTCCGGTCCCCAGATCCCGGAAGACGGTCGTCAGGTTCTCTTGAATCAGCGCCTTGTTGGCTTCGAGGCGGAGGCGCTTGTAGTCCTCCTCGCGCGCCAGCGGGATTCTCCCCGTGCCCCGGACGGCAATGGCCTTGAGGTTCTTGGACCCCATCAGGGTTCCCATGCCGGTCCTCCCGGCGGCGCGGCCATGATCGGAAAGGATGCAGGCGTAGGGCACCTGATTCTCACCTCCCAGGCCGATACAGGCAACGCGCGCGCGAGGCTCGCCCACTTCCTCCTTGATGACTCGCTGGGTCTCGTCGGTGTCGGCCTTGCCCCACAGATGAGAGGCGTCGCGCAGCTCCGCGTGCCCGTTGTGGAGCCAGAGGTAGACAGGGTGATTGGCCCGCCCGGTGATCAGGACACCGTCGTAGCCGGCGAAGCGGATCTCCGGGCCAACGAAGCCGCCGATGTTCGACTCGCCCCAGATCCTTGTGTAGGGGGAACGGGCACAGAGGGTAGATCTGCCTGTCGTCGGGCCGCCGCTACCCGTGAGGGGGCCGGTGATCCACAGAAGCGGGCTGGCCGGATCGAGAGGGTCGCGCGCCGGATCCAGGCTGTCCCAGAGGAGTCGCGCCCCAAGCCCACTCCCGCCGATGAAATCCCGCCGGTACCCAGCATCGATGTCCTGGTCGCCAATGTCGCCATGGGTGAGATCTACGAGCAGCAGCTTGCTGTCCACGATGGCCTACCTCCGTTGTGCCGCCCTACTCATTGTCCAGCCTGCCTCGAGGCCCCAGCACGAACCGGCGGGCGGACCTGTACCTACAAGGATGATGGTAGGCCGCCTCGCCCGGACAGGGGACACGCGGGTGTGGTCGTTGGGGCTTCGGCTCACTCCCACATCTGCGAGGCCTTTGCACCAAACCCCGCTTCTCCATCAAGCTCCTAGAAGTCGATGGATTTGCCGTCGTAGGCGTACTCGAACAGGCGGCGCATCTCGACGTCGTCGGGTATCCGTGTGCTGGTCACGGTCTGGTTGTCATTGCCGGCGTTGAACACCAGCAGCGTCTCATAAGGCACGTCTCGTGGTGTCAGGATCGGGTTCGCCGGATGGCGACGGATGACCGGGCTTGACGTGAGTGGGCCGACAGGAGTGTTCATTGAGGCTCCTTTCAGT
>CAYQUY010000319.1:0-1659 GCA_964420755.1 uncultured Anaerolineaceae bacterium | reverse complement strand
TGAACACCAACAATCCCAGATCCTTGTCGAAGTCAGCCCGCGAGATGCCACAGGCAGCCACGGTGCGCGGTTGCTCGAGAGATTCCTGCAGCTTGCGGATTGCGCTGGCCAGGCTGGCGGCGGCCTCGTTCTCGCTGGCGGCGGGAAGACCGAGGAAGCGCGCGATCTCGCCGTAGCGGGTGCTGCTCGGGTCCCCATTGGCGCAGTATTCAATGGTGTAGGGCAGGAAGAGGCTGACGGCCCGCCCGTGCGGCACGTGGAAGACGCCGCCGAGCGAATGGCCCATCCCATGCGCCAGGGAGGCCATGGCATTGCCGAACCCCAATCCGGCGATGCTGGCAGCGATGTGCATCTTCAGCCGCGCCTCACCATCGTTGCCGCTCTTGTAGGCACGAGGGAGATACTCGAAAACCATCTGGACGGCCTTCAGGCACAGGCCGTCGCAGATATCGTTATGCCACTGGCAGGAGAAGCCTTCCACAGCATGGGTGAGCACATCCATGCCCGTGTCCGCTGTCAGCCGCGGGGGCAGACCCATGACGAACGACGGGTCAACGATGGCTAGATCGGGCATGTTCTCGCGGCTGCCGAGCCCGATCTTGCGCCGCTCGGCCACGTTGGTCAGCACGATCGCCCAGGTGGCCTCTGAGCCGGTGCCGCTCGTCGTGGGGATGGCCACCAGGCGCGCCTTCCGTCGCAGGTGCAGGACCTCAATGGGATTGATGCCCTCGGGATCGATGTCGGGACGTTCGTAGAGCACCCACATCGCCTTGGCGGCATCGATCGACGAACCTCCCCCAAGGCCCACGATCCAGTCGGGCTGGAACTCCGCCATGGCGGCGGCTCCGGCACGAACAGTCTCCAGCGACGGGTCGGGCTCGACCCGGTCGAAGATGGCGACCTCGAGGCCAGCCACCTCCAACGCGGCTCTCACTCGGGCCGCGTGCCCGAGCCTGCTGAGCACAGGATCAGTGACAATGAAGGCCCGCTTGCCCTCCAGCCGTTCCAGGTAGCTGAGGGCCTCCTCACCGAAGACGATCTCGGGGCTGTTGAAGAACCACATGCTTCACTCTCCCTCGGGGCGCGCACCACGCCGCGAGTAGGAGCCCCCGGCGGTCTTGGGACCCGGCAGAGGGGTTGGCTGCGACGGGCTGGCCTCAGACGGGGAACTCCGTCTCGACTCGCGTACAGGCCTCCACCAACTCCTTGGCCGCCTTCACGCTCTTCATGACCATGGCCATGTTGCCCTTGAGTTTGAGCTGACCGGTCATGAGGCCCTGGATGGGGTCGAGTTGTTTGAGAAGGACCTTCTTCCACGCGGCCACCGGGCCGCTCATGCGGAACACGGGGTTCTTGACCGACTCATCGGTCACCAGGAAGGCATCCCGGCACTTGCCATGCCAGAGGTCCATGTACAGGGTCTGTGTCTGGCCGCCTCCCATGTCGGCCACGAAGTAGAAGTCGCCTTCCCAGGTCTTGGCTGCTTCGGCATAGGCCTCGCTCTTGTTGAGCTCTGCCATCACGGCCTTGACCCACTCGTCACTCGGGAACTTGTACGCCATCAGATTCCTCCTTCTCATACGGTGGACGACATTGTCGACTGTGCCGCAAAGACCTGACAGGAATTCGGCGCCTTGCCTGGGCAGAGGGATGGAACTA
>CAYQUY010000318.1:0-3407 GCA_964420755.1 uncultured Anaerolineaceae bacterium | reverse complement strand
GTCCACGACAATGTCGCCGCCTCTACCCAAAACCAGGCACTCAACGCCATCATGTTCCTCTACACGAAGGTCCTCGACAAGCCTTTCGACTTCCCTCTCGAAAACGTACGCGCTCGCCGACCCAAACGTCTCCCCACCGTGCTGACAAAGGACGAAGCCCTCCGAGTGTTGGATTGCATGCACGGGTCCTACCGCCTCATGGCTCAACTCCTCTACGGCAGCGGCCTGCGCCACATCATCAGGGTCGACGCCACTCCTCCACGATTCGCCACCACTGTTCCGCAGGGAGCGCCTGACCAGCCCCTCGCGCTCTCATTGAGATGACACGGTGAACACCAGATCGACCGGGCGTCCCACAATACCTGTCAGTACCCTGCGCGCTGTCGAGCTGAGCCGATCCTCCAGCCAGTCCCGCGCGTAGGAATTGGCCACTCCGACAATCAGCGTGTCCGGCTCGTCGAATCGTTCAAGCTCGATATCTCGAACCCACGTGTCATAGACGGCGCGCGGCAAGTCGGCCTGCAATTGGCCCAGCGCGGCCTCCCAGGCCCGCCGGGCTGTCACGCCTCGCTCGTTTATTGGCGCGTCAAGTTTCCTGTCCGCCTCGAGGACCGCTCCCTCCCCCGGCTCCTCGTCATTCACAAGGCTGTCGCTCGCTTCCCCACCGCCCACGGCCGAGCATCCGAGGCCGTCAAGACGTTGCAGCGCATCGTTCCTCCGAAGACTGCGGATCGATTCCCTGAACTCGTACGGCTCGCGATGGGCGTCGTCGCGTATCCACGCGCCAAGGGTCGCGGGCGCAACCGCGGCGAGCTTGATGTACTCATCAGGCGGCCGCTCCGCACCCTTCACCCTGCTCACCGCGTGCACGACCGGAGCTTCGATGGTGCTCGTCGCCAAGGACCACAGTAGCCACGCAAGGAAATGCTCCGACGCGCCATTCCTGTCGCCGAGAATTCGAGCCTTGTCGCGCTTGGGAATGGCCGCCTGGGTCAAGATCCCCTCGATGTTCCAATCGCTATGAGGGAGAAGGACAACGACGTCAGCGCCATCGTCGGGGTGGGGTGCGTTGCAGTTGCTGATGCCTACATGTTGTAGTTGTTCTTCATGTCGAATCTGGTCTGAATCTTCAAACCCTCTTGAGACCCCTCTTAACGCGTCAGCAGATGTCCCTTGCTTGTCTACGCGTGGGCGGACGTTGTCTCTCTTTGGGGAGCGTTGATCCACCGCTGTCGGCCCATTGTCTATTTCTGCGCCAGGGATATCTACTTCTGCGCTTTGCGAATCCACTTCCAGAGGATGGTTGTCCACGTCTGTCTCATGATTGTCTACTTTTGGCCGATCACGCGCGCCTGCCGAGAGTTTGGAACCCTGCTGGAAGACAGAGACATTGGCCGGTAGGACTCCGGCCTCATGGGGCTCCCTCCCCTGTCCTTCCAGGAGCGATCTGTAAAGTGGCTGGTCCTCGGCATGGATGGGTTCGGTGAGCTTGACGTCGAAGCCCAGGGAGCGCTCTGTGAACGCGTGGGGGCTCTCACTGCCGTCGGCCAGTTGAAGAGTCAAGGCCTGCAGCCTGCCATCCCGTCGCTCCGCTGTGGCCTGGACGAGGTCCCCGACGCGCAGGTTGTGCCTCACCACGGTCGTGCTGGTGAGAGCCAGGTGCTGGTTCGCGACGGTGAGGCCTTCCGGCGTCAGGCCCTCGATTTCGCCGATGGCGGCGAAGGACGGAATCGGCTGCACGAACAGGAGCGTGTGAGGATACCTTTCCTGGTCGGCAAACCAACGGCGCACACTCTTGGGCGAGACGCCGGCGGCCTGGGCGAGATCGGTCCAGGTGACGGAGGCCAGACGCCCGACCTCGGCCTCTGCCTGCCGATTGGCATGACGCCTCAGCCAGATCATCAGGCACCCCAGGCCCGGGGTGAGGTCCGGCAGCCACCGCTTGATGAAATAGTGGCTCACCTGTCCAAAGTTCTGTGTCTGCCAGCGTTCGAGGAGTTCGTCGCAGGCCCAGTCGATTTCCTCGGGCAGGGGTCGGTCCGGATCCCGCAGCTCACGGACCATGCTCTGGATGCTCTTCGGGCGCTTCGGCAAGGACGCCTTTGGGGGCGCTTTGGACTTCTTCGCAGCTAACGCCCCGTGAAGTGTCTGGAGCCAGGACTCGTCGTCCGCGGCCGGATGGGCCGCGAGGTGGGCCTGGAGGCGGGCCTGGTCTGAGGGGGTGAGCGGTACCTCGATGCGCACCAGGTATGTCCGGCGTTCGGACCGGCTGCCCGGATGTTCGCCGAGCGCACCTTCTTCGGGTTCGACGAACCAGGTCAGGAGCCCTGGAGTCTTCAGCAGCTTGTGCATCTGGGGCCTGGACTGGCCGGCCCACCTGGCCAGCTCCCGATAGGTGGTCTGGGCGGGTTGCTGGCCGGTCTTCTCTTTGCACTTGTGGATGAAGGCGAGCTGCCGGAACGCCAGAACGGCGAGCCAGCGGCTAGGGCCCAGGAGAGGGAGCCACTCGTCGAGGAAGTAGTCCGGGACCTTGACGATCCGGTAGCTGCGGACGATCGCTTCGCGGGCGCGGTCGGAGACCGCCGCGAGGGAGATCTCCCCACCGGGCTCGATCGGGGCGAGCCCGGTAGACGTTGGTTGTGACGATGGCGTGCGTTCGTCCGGCGCCATGAGCCGCATACTCCCAAGTTCCCTTTCCGCCCGGGCGGGAGCGCGCGGCAGGCACACTTGACAGGCACCAGGGAATCGGATATCATCCTGGCAGTCAAGCGAAGCAGCAAACTGCGCACTCCCCTGAAGGTTGGCCGCCCGAGGGGAGTTTCGCTTTTAAGTCCCCCGGTGAGGCATCGGTGAAGGAAGTGCCTCGTCAGGGGGCATCAACCCGGTGTCGGTCCGGTCAGGTGAAGCCGTCTGTCTTTATCACGATTGAGTCTCCCTCCGGTTGCTCTCGATCACAGGCCGGGGCGCCGCTCCTTGGCTAGTGCTGGGCAGCGCCCGCATCCAGATGCTTGGCAAGCGCCACGAACGAGTCGACATCCTCCGAAATGACGATCTGCTGACCGCGCTGGAGCTGGTTCCTGAGGCGGAAGGTCATGAAGGCGATCAGATGGCCGCGATGGATGACCCGCCCCATTCGTTGCGAGAGGAGATCCACCAGGTGATCGAGGGCCTCCTGCTCGTCTTCGGTCAAGGACATGCGTACCCGCCGGCGGGCGAACGTGTTCCTCGGCCGACCCGCGCGCCTGCGCTTCACGGGCTTGGGTTCTTGGCGCAGCTCCGTCTCCAGAAGCCGGAGCCAGGGGTAGGGGGTTTCCTTCTCGGGCATGTCAGCCTTCCCACGCGCCAGTCGGCCGCCCGCCCCGCGAACCGGGCCATTTGGGGGCCCACCGGACAGCGGAATTAGACGG
>CAYQUY010000317.1:0-3409 GCA_964420755.1 uncultured Anaerolineaceae bacterium | reverse complement strand
GGCGGTGGTTCACGAGGGGGCGACGATGGAATGGGTGGATGCCAACCTAGGGAGTCGGCTGACCATGAAATACCCGGCGTGCTACCTGGTGGGCGAGGGGGCGCATGGCGAGATCCTGTCGATGGCCTTCGCCTCCGCCGGGCAGCAGCAGGACGCGGGGGGAAAGGTCATCCACGCCGCGCCGCATACCAGCAGCAAGATCACTTCCAAGTCCATCAGCAAGAGCGGTGGCCGGTCCTCGTATCGGGGACTGATGAAGGTGCACAAAGGTGCCGTCGGTTCGCGCTCGAACGTCGTCTGCGACGCGCTGTTGCTCGACCCGCAGTCGCGCTCCGATACCTACCCGACGATTGAGATCGATGAGGACGAGGTGACCGTTGGGCACGAGGCCTCGGTGAGCAAGGTGGGCGAGGAGCAACTCTTCTACCTGATGAGCCGCGGGCTGACGGCCGAAGAGGCGACAACCATGGTCGTGTCCGGCTTCATCGAGCCGCTGGTCAAGGAGCTGCCGATGGAGTATGCCATCGAGATGAACCGCCTGATCCAGCTGCAGATGGAAGGCTCGCTTGGCTAACCCGCCGAGGCAGGCGACCACTTGAGGAACGCTGCATTGACATCGCACACGGTAGTCCATCGCAGGACTGAGAGGCAGGCCGCCGAGGCGGCCGGCCCTGCCCTTCGCGAGGCCGACGTTCGGCAGCTGTCCGAGCGCCTTGGGGAGCCTGCCTGGCTCGCCGAACGCCGTCAAGCGGCCTGGAAAGCCTACCAGACGCTCCCCCTGCCAACGACGGCCGACGAATCCTGGCGGAGGACGGACTTGAGAGGGCTGGCCCTTGGGCAGCTTGTCCCTGCGCCAGCGGATGAATCCCCCGTTGAGCCTGGCTGGGTCGGCCCCCTGGCTCGCGAGGGCGATGGCGCGCTGCTGATCGTTCGTCCTGGACGCGAAGAGAAGCGGGCCGGTGGTGCGGCGCTGGCCGAAAGTGGCGTGGTCTTCAAGGAGTGGAAGCAGGCTGTACGGGAGAACGGGGATCAGGTACGAGCCGCGCTGGGCACGGTGGTGCCCGATGCCGAAACGAAGTTCTCAGCGCTGGCAGCCGCTGCCGCAGAAACGGGCGTCGTCCTGGTCGTCCCGCCCGGCGTACAGCTCCCCTCGCCGCTGCACTCCGTCCTGTGGGCGCCAGGCTCTGGCGGGCTGTTCCCGACCCGAGCCCTGATTGTCCTGGGAGAGGGAGCCTCGGCCGCCGTTGTCCACGAGACCGCCTCGCCGGACGCGCCCGGCGGGCAGGCGTGTCACACTGGCATCGTCGAGATCGCTGTGGGAGCGGGGGCCCAGTTGAAGCTCGTCGAGCTGCAGAACTGGGGGCGACACGTCTGGAGCTTCAGCCACGAGCGGGCGCGTCTCGAGGCTGAAGCAAGCCTAGAATGGGTCATCGGAGCTGTCGGCAGCCGGCTGGCCAAGAGCTTCAACACGCTCGACCTGGCCGGCCAGGGCGCGCAGGCCAGGATCTCTGGCCTCTGCGCCGCCGACGGTCTCCAGCACTTTGACTATGTGACGCGACAGAACCATCTGGCGGAGCACACAACCAGCGACCTGCTCTTCAAAGGGGCCCTATGGGGCCACAGCCGATCCGTCTGGCAGGGGATGATCTACGTGGCGCCGGGCGCCCAGAAGGCAGATGGCTATCAGGCTAACCGCAATCTGATGCTCAGCAAGGAAGCCCGGGCGGATTCCCTCCCCGGCCTGGAGATCCTGGCGGACGATGTCCGCTGCTCTCATGGTGCCACGGTGGGCCAATTGGAGGAGGAGCCGGTCTTCTATTCGATGTCTCGGGGCCTTGGCTTCCAGGATGCGGCCAGGCTGATCGTGGGGGGCTTCTTCGAGCCGGTGCTCCAGCGGATCCCGTTCGAGAGCCTGCGTGAGCGCCTCAAGCTCATCCTCGACGCCAAGATGGGATAGCGGGCCTGGCCAATCATGTATACTATCGGCCTGTTCGGCCGAGAATGAGGTACGGAGCGATGAGCAAGATAGAGACTTCTTCGGCCCCGGCGAAGGCCGGTCCCAGAAGCTTGCAGGTAGGGAACATCGCCGAGGTCTTCTGCGATCACAACCACGATGGGGAACGGGTCCGGGGCTGGCTGCGAGGCGTGGTTGTCCAAGCGGACGAGAAGATGGCGGCAGTGCAGTTCCTGGAGGACGTATACTTGACGGACGGCTGGATGGTTCCCGATCGGGTGCTTTGGTGCCGGCAGGGCAGTGACAGCATCCGCCCGGCGGGCCGCCGCCGCCCAGGACGATCCGGCAGCAAGCGGGCTTGAGGCCGCGGAGGGGTCGATGGCAGTCAAAGCCGGGCAGCTTGACGTGAGCCTCGTTCGGGCCGAGTTCCCTATCCTGTCCGTTGAAACGCGGCCAGGCGTCCCTCTCGTCTATCTCGACTCGGCGGCCACGTCCCAGAAGCCCAGCCGCGTCATCCAGGCGATGACCACCTTCTACGAGAGCTACAATGCCAACATCCACCGGGGCATACACCACCTGGCGGAGGAGGCGACTGAAGCCTACGAGGGGGCTCGTCGGCGAGTGGCCGATTTCGTCGGCGCGCCCTCGGCGCGGCAGGTCATCTTCACCCGCAACGCGACGGAAGCCATCAACCTCGTGGCGCACTCGTGGGGCCGATCCCACCTGCAGCCCGGCCAGATGATCATCCTGACCGAGATGGAGCACCACTCCAACCTGATCCCCTGGCAGATGCTGGCGGCCGAGCGGGGGGTACGGCTCGAGTTTGTTCCGTCCACCGATGACGGGCAGCTGGACCTGGAAGCCTATCGATCGCTGCTTCAACAAGGGCCACGGTTGGTCTCCTTCACCCACGTCTCCAACGTGCTCGGCACGATCAACCCGGTCGTCGAGATGGCCGCCATGGCTCACCAGGCCGGCGCTGTTGTCCTGGTGGATGGTGCCCAGTCGGTGCCTCACATGGCGGTGAACTTCGCCGAGCTTGGCGTCGACTTCCTCGCCTTTTCCGGTCACAAGATGTGCGGTCCAACCGGAATCGGCGTCCTCGTCGGGAGAGAGGACCTGCTCGAAAACATGCCACCCTTCATGGGGGGTGGGGAAATGATCGGGCGGGTTCACCTGCGCGAGTTCACCTCCGCCGAAATCCCCGCCAAGTTCGAGGCAGGCACGCCCGCCATCGCGGGGGCCATCGGCGCGACCGACATCGTGTTCGGTGCGAACGCGATTGACTACTCGGGCTACCCCGACTGCCGCCCCGAGTTCGTCTCGGCGATGCTCCGCGCCGGCGACGCGGCCCTCGGGCACACGCGGATCACGCTCCACGCCCCGCTCGTCGCGATGACGAAGCGCGAGATCGCGCTCCTGGGCGAGGGGCTCGGCGCGCGGGCGGCCCTGGCC
>CAYQUY010000316.1:3158-3462 GCA_964420755.1 uncultured Anaerolineaceae bacterium | reverse complement strand
CTGGCCGCCCAGGCACTGGTTGCCGTGGCCACGATCCTGCTGGGACGGGCCGTGGTGGCCTACGAAGTCTTCACCGAACGTCCCCTGCCCCGGCAGGGTTTCTTCCGCCGGTGGCGAAGCGTCATCCTGACAGCCGCAGCCTGTTCTGCCCTGGTGGCCATCCTCCTGGGACTTGAGGTGCGTCCCCTCTACAGCCTGGCCATCCTTTCGATGCTGGGCTTTTCCGCCTACGCCCTGTTCACCTGGCAGTCGTACGCCGCCCACGAGCGATTCATCACCCGGCTGCTTCCCTTTGTCGCCAGCC
>CAYQUY010000316.1:0-3148 GCA_964420755.1 uncultured Anaerolineaceae bacterium | reverse complement strand
GGCCGCGCCGAGGGCATCCTCGCAGAGCTTGCCCTTGAAGGCGACCCACCCCGGCACGTGGCCTATCGCCGTCCGACGGTAGAACCGGCCGCCGAGCCGCGTCCGGAGGACGACGGCCTCCGTCTCGAGCTCGCTGCGGGCTACGGCAGCCGCGGCGTGCTGCTGCTCGGCAGACGTCTCGACGGCCGGCCCTATGCCGCGGAGGAGATTGCGCTGGCCCGGGCCTGCGGCGAGCGCTTGCTGGACGCCCTCGCCGGCGAACGCATTGCCCATCTGCTGATGGATATCCTGCGACGCAGGCTCGGCGAGCTACAGGTGCTCAGCACCCAGCACAAGCGGGTCCTGCACGACGAGGTTCTGCCGGACATCCATGCCGCCTTGCTTCGGCTGGGTGACCCGACCGCGGCTGGCCAGTCGCTGACGCGCGCTCACCGCACGCTCTCGGAGCTGCTTCAGTCTGGGCCAAAGTCGGGGGCCAGCCAGATCGGCGTCCGGGGATTGGTGGAGACTCTGCGGGAGACGGTCGATCGGGAGTTTGCCGACAGCTTCGCGACAATCAAATGGGACACGACGGAGGCGGCGCGCGCAAGTCTCTCAGCGATGGGGACGGGGCTCGCCGCCGAGGTCGTCTACTTCGCTGCGCTGGAGGCCGTCCGCAATGCGGCGCGCCACGGCCCCGGCGGGCACCCCGACCGCCGGGTCAATCTGCACGTCTCTGCCGACTGGGTCGATGGGCTGGAGATCGTGATCATCAACGATGGCATCGGGTTTCGCCCCGAAGCCGCTACCACCGGCACGGGGCAGGGATTGTTGTTCCACAGCACCATGATGGCCGTGGTCGGGGGCAGGCTGGCCGTCGACCTCGGCCCGGGCGGGCAGGGCACCGTTGTCCGCCTATGGTGCCCGGCCTCCTCGCTTCGCCCCTCGCCTCCAGGTCCCCCTTCCGGTTCCTGACGTCAACCGAATCCGCCTGCCCCGCTCAGGCTGCCGCCCCCTGGGTTAGGGATCGGTCTGCCCGCTGCCTGCCGCGTCAATCAGTTCCCGCCTTCGCCGGCGGAAGGCGATAATCGGCCCATCTGCCGGAATCGGCTTCTCCCCCATCCGCAGGTCGGTCGCCTTCGGCCGCTGGGTGATCACGACCCGCTTGTCCTGCCGCAGGATGATCATGTTCAGGGGTATGGCCAGCCAATTGAAGATGTCCCTGAGAACCGGGATCCGAACCTGGTTCTGGTAGAAGCGGGCGTAGACCACGGAGCTCTCGTCATCGACGGGTGCAAAAGCGGCCACGATGCGGACGTTGTCGCTGATCCAGTTGTGCCAGATATTGCCGAGACGGAACTGTAGTGAGGGGTGCCTGCCCGGTTCAGGCATCTCATCCGGCTTAGTCGGAGCCTGTCCCTGATCGATTCGGTTGTCGACCCAGATGTTCATCCAGTCCATCTGCCCGGAAGGCGCGGCCTCCCAACGCAGCAGCGGACCGTTTACCAGCGTCCGTCCGCCGGCACCGATCGTGTTGTGGTGCACGAAGGGCAGGTGCGAGACGTCCAGCTGGTTCTCCACAGAACGAGTGTAGTGCACCGGCCAGTGGTCCCGGAATGTGCTGTAGGAGAAGGTTTCGTCAATGCTCTCAAAGAAGGGCAGCGGCGCGAGCTCCTGGCGCGGTTCTCCCCACCACACCCAGATGAAGCCGTACGCATCCCGTGCCGGGTGGGAATGGACCTGGAACGCCTTGGGCACTGGCGTCTGCCGGCCATTGGCGGGGATGAGCTGGCAGCGCCCGCTCGCATCAAACTGGAATCCGTGAAACGGGCACTCGAGCCGATCACTGCGCAACTTGCCGGCGCTGAGAGCCGCCCCTCGGTGTGGACAGAGATCGCGCAGGCACGTGACCTGACCGGGGCCACTCCGCCACAGGACGAGTTTCTCGCCCAGACGGGTCACACCGAGCGGCCTGCCGGCCTTCAGTTCGTTCGAGTCCAGAATCGCATACCACTGATTAGGAATCATTTCGCCTCCCTGGCTACCTCGCGAGCACCCGTCAACTTAGCCAAACGCACTCTCCAACGATACCGGCCTCCTCGCGCCGAAGGAAAGGAAGACCTTGCCCGGGCCAGGCGCGACACCCGACAGGTGGAAGCGGCCTGTGCCCGTACCACAATCTGGCGACCGATCGCTGTGCAGGACAAAGAGCCGGGCGAGCAGGCGTTCCTAGAGGATCCCCGGCGCCCCACCTACCAATTGGGCATGGGTCGTCCGTCGTCCAGATAGACCACAGCCGAGAGGTTCTTGGGCTGGTCGGGGTTGAGCCCCTTGGCCGCTGCCCGCCCCAGGGCAAGGAGCTGAAGCGGCGGCAGGAACAGGACGCTTCGGCCGATCTCCCCCAGGCCCGAGTGGAATGAGATGCCGTGGTCGCCAAACGCGTCGCTGGCCCGCTCGCCGAGCACAAACAGGTGAGCACCCAGACCCTGGACTTCCTTCAAGACCGCCGCTTCGCGACCGTCGGCGTCATCCGAGACCAGGGCCGCGATCAGCGTGCTCTCGGTAACCATCGACTTTGGGCCGTGGCGGAATTCGAGGAAGTGAAACGGCTCGGCGTGGGTGAGCGTCATCTCCTTCATCTTGAGGCCACCCTCGCTGGCCAACCCGTAGCGGTGACCGGAACCGAGGTAGTAGATGCGGTCGAAGGACAGGTCTGCGCCCAGCGCCATCGCCCGATCCTTGGCTGCGTCAATGATCTTGGCCGACCAGTCGGGTGCCTTGCGCAGCTCGGCCTTCAGCCTGTCATTGCCGGAGATCAACGCCGCCAGCATGCAGGCGGCCAGCCACATGGCGCTGAACGCCCGCGTCTGGGCGACGCTCTCTTCCTTGGCCTCGGGGATATTCACCAGCACATTGGCCAGGTCTCTCGGGCCGTCCCCCGGCTGAGCGGTGATGGCGACAACATCCCCTGCCCCCGCCTTGGCAAACGCCGCCGCGGCCCGCACGGTTTCTGAAGTCGTCCCCGACCGGCTGACTGCGACCAGCAGCGTCGGGCCGGCCGATGCATGCGGGATCAGCGACGGGCACAGGAGGAACTCACCGGCTGGGATGCCCCGCGAGGGAACGCCGGTCAAGTCCTCAAAGACCCGGGCGGCACCCAGAGAAAGAT
>CAYQUY010000315.1:0-3464 GCA_964420755.1 uncultured Anaerolineaceae bacterium | reverse complement strand
ACTGCTGGCGCAGTGGATCGATCCAGGCACTGGCCCCGAAGAAGGGATAGAGCGGCGCGCCGGAGTACAGCAGATTCTTGAGCAGCCACGGCGCTCCGGCCGCCAAGCCCGCCGCCACCAATACCGCGGCCGCCTTCCATGGCCGAGGACTGCGCCGCGACGCGATGATGAACGCTACGCCCGCCACCAGCGCCAGCCCAGCGGTGTACTTGGTCCCAAACGCCAGGCCGCCAAGCATCCCCGCCAATCCAGCCCAGCGGAGTTCCTGGCGGGTCCTCCAGGCATCCAGAGCGATGAGCATGGCGACCCCGTGCAGCGCCGTCAGCCAGTCGGCGTAGGCCCAGCCCAGCGAGGTTGCCAAGGTCTCCCCACAGAGCAGCGCTGCCACGGCCGACCAGCCCACGATCTTGCCGAATCCACGTCCCAGCCCGACAATGCCAACCAGGGCGGTGAGGCCCATCATCCAGCCAAGGACGGCCGCGGTCTGCGGCCTGCCGAGGGCCATTCCCCATGTGTACAGCATCTCGGTGCCGAGGGGCATTCCCCAGTAGGGATTGTCCGGCGTGAGGGCGACCGAATGACTTGCCAAGAACTCCTGCGGCAGCGCGAGATGGTAGACCAGAGCATCAAAGTGAATCGGAGGGGCCAGCGCTTCGGCCAAGGCAGCCGCCAGAACGACGCCGGACAGGGCAGCGATCGCGCGGACGAAGGCTCGGCGGGGCCGGAGCTCGGCGCCAATGTCGTTCCACCCTCCCAGCCACGAGAGGATGGATCGTCGCAGCAGGATGAGCGCTGCGACCAGCGCCGCCCAGCCAACCCATCCCCGCAGACCGCCGGCCATCCCCACACATAGGATGGCCAGCGAACTCACCCCCAGCCCGAGGGAGGTCTGTAGAGCCAGGGCAGCCAGCGCGTCTGGATGGGCCGTGGGCACCAGGCGGCGCCCCAAACCGCCGGCAACGGCCAGAATGGCCGCGGCCACAGCCACGTCGAGAGCGGCCGCCGCGATCCCCGCCGTGGTTTCGGTGCCGAAGGGCTTGTGCGGTACGAAGTAGGCAGCCTCAACCGCGGCGAGCCAGACGACCACCAGCCCACCTGCCAGTCCGAGGCATACCCATCGCTTCTTCCGGGTCATCCCCTTCATGTCAGGCCACACCCTGTACGATGGAATGATACACGAGGTGTGCCAGCGGGGCTGCTCGTCGAGCCACGCCCTCGCCTCATAGCTGAGATCCAAGCTGATGCCCCGAGGGGTGAGGGGGTTGACACGGGTTGTTTGAAGACGAAGGAGCCGATCGCAGGGGATTCCACCGGCCCATGCTCATGCTCTTGGCAAGGCCACTCAGATTACGAATCGATTCAGCACTGGGGGATGCGGTCGACCAATACCGGCCAGGCTGCCCCGTCCCGGGAGCACCCTCCGCGCCGGGACGGCCGATCACCCAGGCGGCTTGATGGCCTCAAGCGGCAGAAGCGGCTCCCGAACCGCCCACCAGCGAACCCAGATCAAGAGGAAGAACGCCAGCAAAGGCAGGGGAGGGTACATTGCCAGGCTTTCGAGATCGCCTTGCACGGTGCGCACGAAGAGCAACCACGGGCCGGCGAACAGCAGGACCATCACGGTAACGATCGCAGGAACCGTCCGCTTTCCCCAGCGCCACATCCACAGGGCGAACACCAGACAAAGCCCGGGAAGCAAGATGACGAAGTTCGTCGTCGCGGTCCGGAAGGCAATCAAGTTCGTGATCACGAAAGTCATCTGCGCGACCCACTGGAACCTGCGATCACCCTTGCCGAACGCCATTCCCCACTCCAGCAAGCAGTACAAGACCAGCAGGCCTGTGACCACAATGGTGATCCAACTCGAGGCTCTGGGGATGACGCTGGCGATGACGGCAACGGGCGATACGGTCTCAGTGTAGCTCGGGTAATCCAGGACCTGGCGGAGCCACAGGAGGGGCCACGCCGGCAGGGCCGCCAGGAAGGCGCCGATCAGTACCACATGGGACACCAGGATGGAAGCCAAGAGGGTCCAACGGCGGGCAGAGATAGCCCAGATGGTGACGAAGGGCACGATCAGGAAAGTCATCTGGGGCTTGGCGATCGCCAGCGCCAGCAGGACGCCGGCGAGAACGTCCCGTCTGCGCTGGATGGCGAGGAGCGCGCCGGAGAGGAGAACGGCTTCAAAGACGGCGAACTGGCCCAACACGACCGACCGAAAGCCGAAATACCAAACGACCGAGAACAACATCAACAGGGCCACCAGCCAAGACGGCGGCTTCCATCGCGCCAGACGAATCCCGATGAGAACCAACAGCGGCAAAGCGATCTCGAGGAGCGTCATCCAGATCGCCCGGGCAAGCGTGTAGGGGAGCAATCCGAAAGGCGCGAAGAAAACCATCGAGGGCAGAGGGTAAACGAAATGAGCCACGTCTTCGCCCCGGCCGCGATCCGCCGGCCGCCCATAGATGATCCTCTGTGTCGCCAGATCCACTTGCGGGTCGTACGGGTTGACGCCCTCCACAAGCCAGTAGTGAGCGCCAACCCAGCGAGCCAGGAAGTCGTTTCCGCCTGGGGAGGAGAGCGAGAAGCGGTAGTTGGTGTAACCAAGCCCCGCGAGAAGGGCAATGGCCAGGACTAACAGGACGACGACGAGCCAAGCCGGAGTGGTCCGCATTTCGAACCCTACCTCCTGTCAGGCTTCGCTTCCAAACCCGGATGCAACCGCTTCCGGGCAGGATGGACCCGCTTCAAATCACCACCACCCCGAACACCCGTATCTTTCCCTTGGCAGGGGCCAAGCCCCAAGGGTCGCGGCACCACCGCGCTCTCTCTGCGCATCATGATTCTCGTTTCGACGCCACCTGACGAGCCCAGCGAAGCGGAGCCGGGATCCGGCTTCCCACACAGCATGCGAGGACGAACGAGATGGCGCCAGGCAGATCAATGCGATGGCCCGCCGACACATACAGGGGACGAATGCCATCCTGGGTGCGTACGACCGCCCCGATTACTCGAGCCGGATCCTGTTCGTCCAGCAGCTCCGCGCAATCCCCACGTCGGGTGCCGGGCGCCGCGTGCTGGCCCCAGAGGCGGGTCATCGCCACTCCGATGCTGGGACGATCCAGCCACAGGCCCAGGTGCGACGCTAGGCCGCAGCCTCGCGGGTGCGCGATTCCGTGGCCGTGGAAAAGGAGCAGATCGGGCTGCGCCTCCAGATGATCCCAGGCAGCCAGAATGGCTGGACCTTCCCGGAACGCACGCAGACCAGGGACATAGGGGAAGGATGCACGCGTCTCCGCCATCGTCGCGCGGATCCGCTCCAGGTCCGGGTAGCTCATCATGGCAATCGCGGCCCGGATCCGTTCGCCCTGGACCTTTACGTCGACGCCGGCAATCGTCGACACCGGGCGGCCGTCCCAGCTGAGGATCAAGCGCTGCCTCAGCTCGCGCTGAATCCTCGC
>CAYQUY010000314.1:0-3481 GCA_964420755.1 uncultured Anaerolineaceae bacterium | reverse complement strand
GTTATAATTCGCCTGTCGCCTCGGTCAAATCCTTGTCGGAGGGCCGGGCCAAGCCAAGCCTCGTTGCTGTCAGGCGCCTGTCCGGGTTGCCGAATCGGTGAGATTCTCGGCAGCGCGCCCCGGCCGGAGGCTCTCGTCCCGGGACGGAGGAGGCCAAGGCGAATCCCGGCTGAGAGAGTCGAACGTGAAGACATACTCACTACCAGGCCCAAAGGCTCGCGAATACCTGGACCGAGATCGCGCGGTCACCTCCCCGTCCTATGCCCGGGATTACCCCTTTGTCATGGACCACGGCAAGGGTTCGGAAGTGTGGGATGTCGACGGCAACCGTTTCGTGGACTTTGCCTCGGGGATCGCTGTCTGCTCGACCGGCCACAGTCATCCGAAGGTCGTCCAGGCCATCAAGGAGCAGGTCGAGCAGTTTCTGCACATCTCCTCCGACTACTACCATCCCAAATGGATCGCCCTGAGTGAGCGTCTGGACGTCATCGCGCCGTTCCAGGAATCGGCCAAGACGTTCATGACCAACTCCGGCGCGGAGTCGGTGGAGGCCGCCATCAAGCTCGCCCGCTATTACACCGGGCGCCAGCAGTTCATCGGCTTCTTTGGCGCCTTTCACGGCCGCACGATGGGGGCGCTGGCCTTCACCGCCAGCAAGCCCCTTTACCGCAGCGGATTCCTCCCTCTCATGGGAGGCGTCACCCACGTCCCCTACCCTGACCCGTATCGTCCGTGGCTGCAGGCCAGCCGTGCCGACTACGGCGAGGCCGTCGTCGACTACATCGAGAAGGTCGTCTTCGCCCGCTCTGTTCCGCCCGATGACTGCGCCGCTGTCCTGGTGGAGCCGATCCAGGGTGAAGGCGGCTACATCGTCCCACCTAATGGCTTCTTCCCGGCTTTGCGCCGGCTGTGCGACAAGTACGGCATCCTGTTGATCGTAGATGAGGTGCAATCCGGCGTCGGCCGGACCGGGAAGTGGTGGGCAATCGAGCATTGGGGTGTGGAGCCGGACATCGTCTGCGCCGCCAAGGGGATCGCCTCCGGCCTGCCGCTGGGCGCGACCATCGCCCGTTCCAGCATCATGGATTGGCCCCCTGGCGCGCACGGCAACACCTTCGGCGGCAATCCCGTCTCTTGCAGCGCCGCCTTGGTCACGCTCGACCTGATCGAGAACAGCTTCATGCAGAACGCGGCCGAAATGGGTCAGTATACGCTCGACGCTCTGTCTGAGATCGCCGTCCGCCATCCCGGCGTCGGGCAGGTGCGCGGCAAGGGCTTAATGATCGGGGTCGAACTGGTGACCGACCGCAAATCCAAGACCCCCGCCAAGAAGCTGCGCGATCGGATCGTGCACAACGCGTTCACCCACGGCATGCTCCTGCTCGGCTGCGGCGAGAGCGTGATCCGGGTCGCCCCACCTCTCAACATCACTCGGCCGCTTATAGACGAGGGGCTTGAGATCTTCGAAGCCTCGCTGACCGAGGCTGAGGCCGAGGGTCTGGATTAGTATCCACCGATGTTGCCCGATCTGCGAGTCCGCCAGCGGGACTACCTGCTCGAGTTCGCTCGATCCATCTCTGGCGAGCTTGACCTCGACACCGTCCTGGCGCGCATCGCCCGGGTTGCGGCCGAGGTCCTGGCCGGCCATGCCTGCCTCATCGCGCTGCGCGAGGAAGCAGAAGGCTGGCGCATCGCCTCCAGCTACGGTGTCACCCCGGACTTCCTCAAGAACCTGTCCCCCCTGCTCTCGGACATCCCAGACCATGGTGACCCTGCACGCTTCGCCCTGCCGGAGATCAACCGCCGCCTGCGGCTTATCACCCAGGCCGCCTCGATGGGTTTGCTGACCGGTGTCGGCCTGCCCCTGATCGCCCGCAGGGAGGTCGTTGGCGTCATCTTCGTGTTCCGCTCCTACGAGGGGATATTCTCGGCGGAGGATCGGGCCCTTCTCCAGTCCTTCGCTGACCAGGCCGCCATTGCGGTGCACAACGCCCGTCTGTACACGCAGGTCACCCAACAGAAACAGCACCTGGATGCGGTGCTCGACTCGGCCGCCGACGGGATCTTCATCCTCGACCCGAGGTTCCACTTTCAGCGCTTCAACCGCTCGTGCTCACGCATCACCGGCTTCTCGGCAGAGGAGGTCATCGGCCGCCCACACTCCGAAATCATCCGCTGGAAGAGACGCGAGCCAGGGATGTCGCTGGAGGAGGCCGAACTGGGGGGATGGCCCCTCGGCGAGCGGGCCGTGCTCTACGTCGAAGGCGAGCTCATCACCCGCCAGGGGAATACCATCAGCGTCGGCATCACCTATGCCCCGACTCTTTCGCCCGAGGGGATACTCCTCGGCATCGTTGCCAATGTGCGGGATATCACCAAGTTCCGCCAGGCCGAAGAGGTCAAGAGCACTTTCATCTCCATCGTCAGCCACGAGCTGCGCACGCCGGTGGCACTGATCAAGGGCTACGTTGGCACCCTGCGACGCGAAGACGCGCAGTGGGATCCGGCCGTCGTACGCGACAGCCTGGCGGTCATCGAGGAAGAGTCGGATCGTCTGGCCAAGCTAATCGACGACCTGCTTGACGCTTCGCGCCTGCAAGCCGGCGCCATGACCCTCAACCGCACCGAGGTGGCGCTGGATCACCTCTCGGCCGAGCTTGCCGAGCGCTTCCGCACCCAGTCCGAGAAGCATTCCTTTGTCGTCGAGTTCCCGGACGATTTCCCCATCATCATTGGCGATGAGGAGCGTCTGACACAGGTCCTTAGCAATCTGCTCTCCAATGCCGTCAAGTACTCGCCCGAGGGAGGCAAGGTGACGATCAGCGGCGAGAAGCGAGCCGACAGCGTCATCGTCTCCATTTCCGACGAAGGCCCTGGGCTGGCGCCGGAGGATGTCCCCCGGGTCTTCGACCGCTTCTACCGTTCGGCTGACGCCACCCGCAAGACCCAGGGGGCGGGGCTCGGCCTATACCTGGCCAAGGCCGTCGTCGAAGCCCACGGCGGGCGAATCTGGGTTGACGACCGGGCGAAACGCGGCGCCCGCATCTGCTTCTCTCTGCCTCTGCCAGAACCCCAGAGGAGCTAAGGCCACAGCCATGCCCCAGACACTCGCCCAGGTTCGCTGCCCTCGCTGTAGCGCTCCGATTCAGGCAGCGATCGACCAGGTCATCGACGTCTCTCAGGACCCTGGCAGCAAAGCCAGACTCCTTTCTGGGAGCATGAACCTCGTCCGCTGCCCCGCCTGCGGTTACGAGGGCGCCCTTGCCACGCCCATCGTCTACCACGATCCGGGCAAGGAGCTCCTGCTGACCTACTTCCCCGTTGAGTTGGGGACGCCAAAGAACGAGCAAGAGCGGCTTCTGGGCCAGCTGATCAACCAGGTCATCAACCGTTTGCCCGCCGAGAAACGGAAAGGGTATCTTCTCCAGCCGCAGGCGGTCCTGACCATGCAGGGCCTGGTAGAACGAATCCTTCAGGCTGA
>CAYQUY010000313.1:2693-3486 GCA_964420755.1 uncultured Anaerolineaceae bacterium | reverse complement strand
AAGAATGCGGCATGAGCTCGCCTTACTTCGGGCCCATCCACATCGGCACATTGGTCATCTTGGGGCGCCACCGCCCGGTCGACGGCTTCGCCAACTGGGTCGAGGATATGCAGGCCTATGTGGGCAGGCAGGCTCGGGTGACGTCGCTCGCGGGGTTGGACAGCGGAGGCTGCCCGGTAGTGAACGTGGATGTGGACGGCGGCGCTTGGTACTGGCGCATCCGGGACATGACGATTGTCGAGTAGAAGGGGCTTGTTAGGCACACCCTTCATGCATCCGCCTGGCTAGCCACGGCACGACGTCGAGGGGGAAATGGACTGATGCCTTGGGCGCAGCCATCCTCCTGCCGCCTCTGGAATGCGGGACGGTCCGGGCATTCCGCCGTCTGGGAGGCCCGGAGGCACCGGCTGCCCACGACCCTGGGAGCGGTTGAGGCGGTTCCGGGCCATAGTTCGTTGCGGCTGTCTTCGCTTCACCCTACAATATGGCGAGCGCTTCGTAGGGGAGCAGTCGAGCCTGCATTCCACTTCGGGGAGCGCGGTGCCCAGGTGAACGCAGCAGATTGCTTGGGAGGCGCCCCCAATGCTTCAAGGAGTGATTGACCATGAGCGCGGGTGACCTTGGACAGGGACCGGTCGCCGGCCTCCCAGGCGACGACCAGTGGGTCTGCCCCGAATGCGGCCGCCGGGTGACAAAACAGCTGGAGACCTGCCCCTACTGCGAGCGCGGCCGCCAGCCTCCGGCCTCCGGGGCCTTCGGCGAGCCAGGAGCCACACCTTCCCCGGTGGTGCCC
>CAYQUY010000313.1:0-2683 GCA_964420755.1 uncultured Anaerolineaceae bacterium | reverse complement strand
GTGGTGCCCGTCCCCGCGCCACCAAAGGCAGCCGGTGGCAAGGGCCGCCGGTCGTGTCTTGCCATCGCCGTCCTCATCCTGCTGGCGGTATGCTTGTTGACCGCTGTCGGCGGAGGCCTCTATGTGATCTTCACCCAGCCCGGAGCGCAATGGATGGGGACGGTCGTGGCCTACTTCGTCAGCCCCACCCCGACGGCGACGGCAACCCCTACCGCCACGGCAACCGCCACGCCCACGCCCACCTTCACGCCGACGGTTCCACCGACGGCAACCCCCTTCGTCGCGACTGAGGCTCCCTCATGGACGGGCACTTTCCCGCAGGACTGCGGCCGCACCACCGCCAACGTCGACTTCGGAACGCTTCACGTCGGCAGCTTGGTCGTCCTGGGCCAGCACCGCTCGGTCAGCGCCAGCGCCAACTGGGTTCCGGCTATGGAGGCATATGTCGGCCTCCTGGCAACGGTCGGCGATCTGGCCGGAGTTGACTCCCAGGGGTGTGCGGTGGTAACCGTCGATGTGGATGGGGGTCAGTACTACTGGCGCATCCGTGACCTGGTCGGGCCGCTGGCAGGACCGGCCGGAATCTCGGCTTCCGCCCAGGGCATCCCCCAGAACTGTGGGATGTCGCCCTCGAGTGTGGACTTTGGGAGCATCGAGGTGGGCACCTCCGTCCTCATCGAACGGCACCGGGCCGTGAATGGCGATGTCAACTGGGCCGCGTCGATGGAACAGTATGTAGGCCACCTGGGCATTGTGACCAGCCTGGAGGGCCTCGATCCGGCCGGATGCCCTGTGGTGAAACTGGATGCAGACGATGGGATGCACTACTGGCGGATCCGGGATCTCCTGATCACGCAAGTCCGCCCCACTGAAGCCCCGGCGGTGGGCGAGATCCCCCAGGAATGCGGGATGAGCCTTGCCGATGTCACCTTCTCACCCATTCGTGTGGGAACGGTGGTCATTTTGGGAAGGCATCGCCCTGTTGACGGAGATGAGAACTGGGTGTCGCCCATGGACCAGTACGTCGGCCGGCAGGCAACGGTGACCCGGCTGGCCGGGACCGATACGGCTGGCTGCCCAGTGGTCACCGTGGATGTAGACGGTGGTGACTTCTACTGGCGCATCCGGGACATGACAATCGTCGAATAGGCGGGGAGACTTCGTCCCCGCCGTCCACGCTAGCCGCGTCTGTGATCATCTCGTCGGCGCTGGCTGCGTTCCGCGGGAAGGGCCCTTGCCGCCTACGTCCGCCTCGGCGGCGGCTCAGCCGGGCCAACCTTCTATGAGTCAGGCGATGGCTAGGGGCGAGCGAAAGCCGACGGGTAGGCGCGTCTAGAGGAAGCTCTCCAGCAGGCTGCCGACCTCCGCCATCGAGAACACCGGCCCATCCCTGCAGACCAACTTGTCCCCCAGGTTGCAGCGGCCGCACTTGCCGATGCCGCAGTGCATGCGCGCCTCGAGCGTGACGTAGTTCTGCTCGGGGGCGAAGCCCATCCGGGTGAGCATCTTGGCCACGAAGAGGATCATGATGGGTGGACCGCAGGTGATGGTCACCGCGTTCTCCGGCGAGGGAGCCACCCGCTCCAGGAGGTCCGTGATCAACCCAACGTGGTGATCCCAGGTGGCGTCCGCTTCGTCTACGGTCAGGTAGAGCGAAGTGTCGGCAGATTCGCGCCAGGCATCATACTCATCCGTGAACACCAGGAGCGATGGGTGCCGGGCGGCCCACAGGATAGCCAGGTGGCCATAGTCGCTGCGGTTGTCGAGCACGGTGTGGATGACCGGACGGAGAGGCGCTCCTCCGATGCCGCCCCCGAGGACAATCAGGTTCTTCCCCTTGAAGTCCTCCATGGGGAAAGGCCTGCCCATCGGGCCGCGCACGCCCACCTCGTCCCCCTCGCCCAGCTCGTGCAGACCGGTGGTCACCCATCCCAGCCGGTTGACGGCGAACTCGAGGATGGCCCTCCCCGGGGCGCGCTCCCGGTTCCGCTGAGCCGTGGACGCCAGGCCGAATGGGGCTTCGCCCTGGCCAAAGGAGGACACAAAGGCAAACTGCCCCGGTTTGTAGTGGGCAAAGGCCTCGGCTCCGCCGTCGAGCAGCTCCACGGAGAGCAGCTTGATCTCGGTCGCCAAGTCTCTCGTGCCGACCAGCCGGCCGAGGTACGGCAGCATGGGATTGGGCGACGGAGGCACGGTCATGATGTCTTCCTTCGCTGGCTCTGCCAAGGCCTCCTCCTCACTAGCCCGTTACCAAGTATCCCAGCACTTCGGTGATGTCGATGTTCACCGGGCAGGAGTCGATGCAGCGTCCGCATCCGGTGCAGGCCACCGGGCCGTACTGCTCCGGGTAGTAGTGGAACTTGCAGAAGAACCGGTTGCGCAGCCGGGAGCCGGGGTCCGGTCTGGGGTTGTGACCTCCGGCGATGCGCCGGTAGTTCGGCCCGGTGCAGCTGTCCCAGCAGCGGAGCCGTTGGTAGCTCACCTTGCTGTCCCCCGGAGGTCCGGCCTCATCGCGGACATCGAAGCAGCGGCAAGTGGGGCACACATAGGCGCAGATACGGCAGCTCAGACAGCGCTCGCCCAGGCGATTCCAGTAGTCGTCTTTGAAGTGGGGCGGCCAGGCGAGGGAATCGGGAACCGCTAGCGGCTCATTAATGGCCGACCTGGGGATTTCCCCTTCCAC
>CAYQUY010000312.1:0-3496 GCA_964420755.1 uncultured Anaerolineaceae bacterium | reverse complement strand
GGGTCCGCGGACTCGAGCTGCATCGCGGCGAACTCGCCGGTGCTGACATCGGCGTAGGCCACCCCCGCTCGCCCCGCCTCGATGACCATCGCCGCCAGGTAGTTGTTCGCCTCACCGGGTAGCAGCCCCGGCTCGACGACCGTTCCAGGGGTAACGACGCGCACCACCTCTCGAGGAAAGAGACCGTGCACCGGGGTCTCGCCCAGCTGTTCACAAATGGCCACGTGATAGCCCTTCTCGATCAGCCGGGCCAGGTAGTTCTCGGCGGCGTGGAAGGGGATGCCCGCCATCGGAACGCGCGTGCCCTTGGCCACGTTCCTGGAGGTCAGGACGATGTCGAGCTCGCGGGCCGCGATCTCCGCGTCCGCGTCGAAGGTCTCATAGAAGTCACCCAGGCGGAAGAAGACCAGGGCATCCGGATATTGCCGTTTGATCTCGAGATACTGTTGACGAACGGGGCTGATCTTGGGGCTCATTACGCGTTCATTCTAAGTCCCCGATGGGGAAACGGCAAGCGTATGATATACTCCGCCCGTGCGCCACGTGATCGCTGTTGACCTGGGGGCGACCAACATCCGGGCCGCCCGCTTCGCTGCCGACGACCCTCATCCCGTCGCACAGGTCCGCATCCCTACCCTTGCCGCACGGGGCCGAGAGGTTGTGATCTCCCGGATCCTCGACGCCATTGGCCAGGTGGCCGGGGACTCCCGCGTCGACCTGCGTATCGGCATCGGCGCGCCCGGACCGCTTGATCCGAGGCGAGGCATCATCCTCGAGGCCCCGAACCTGCCGGGATGGAACGACGTCCCCCTGCGGGACATCGTCGCCGAGGCGATGCATTGCCCGGTGGCGATCGGCAACGATGCCAACCTAGCTGCCCTGGGCGAGTGGCGCTTCGGCGCTGGCCAGGGGGCGCAAGACGTCCTGTACCTGACCCTAAGCACCGGGATCGGCGGCGGCGTCATCTGCAACGGTCGCCTGCTCGAGGGTTTCCACGGGCTGGCGGCCGAGCTCGGCCACATGACCCTCGACCGGAACGGTCCGATGTGCGGCTGCGGCAAGCGAGGGCATCTGGAAGCGCTCGCCTCTGGCCCGGCGATTGCCCGCCGGGCGGTCGAGCTCATCCGCTCCGGCGAGCCCTCCAGCCTCGCCCAAGGCGGAGACAGCCTCACTGAGCTGACGGCCGTCCAGGTGGGAGAGGCCGCCCAGGCTGGTGACCCGCTGGCCCGGCGGGTTGTGAGAGAGGCCGGTGAGGCGATCGGCTGTCACCTGGCGAACCTGATGCATGCGTTCGACCCCGAGGTCATCGTTCTGGGAGGCGGCGTCTCCCAGATGGGAGACTTGATCTTCGAGCCCATCCAGAACGCCTTGCGCGCCTATATCATCCATCCTTACTACCTGCATGGCTTGCGCCTGGTCCCAGCCGCCCTCGGCGACGAAGCCGGCCTGATCGGTGCCATGGCCCTAGCCAGTGACCTATGAAACCTCCTCATCACCCCATCATCGTTCTGGCCTCCGCCGCCATCCTGCTCAGCCTGTCCGGCGCTTGTTCCCCCTCCCCGACTCCGGCGCCCACGACCCTGACGTACGGGCTGACGTTGGCGCCTTCGGGCATTGACCCGCATCTCAACGCCTCGTCGGAGCTCGGCATCCCGCTGGCCTCGGTGTACGACACCCTGATCTTCCGCGACCCGGAGACCGGGGAATTCGTCCCGGGGCTAGCGGAGTCATGGTCAATCTCCCCTGATGAGCTGTCCTACGAGTTCCACCTGCGCCAGGACGTCGTGTTTCACGACGGGACTCTCTTCAACGCCGAGGCCGTCCGCGCCAACATTGAATACATCCTCAACCCCGACAACCACTCGCAGAAGGCGGCCTTCATGCTCGGCCCTTTGCAGACTGTGGAGGTCGTCGACGACGCGACCGTGACCCTCCATCTGAGCGAGCCCTTCGCCCCTCTGGTTGATTCGCTCGCTCAGGTCTACCTGGGCATGGCCTCGCCCACCGCCTTGAGCACGTGGGGCCCGACGGACTACCAGTTCCACCAGGTGGGGACTGGCCCCTACCGCTTCGTCGACTACATCCCGAACGATCACTTGACGCTGGAGCGGAACCCGGACTACGCCTGGGCCCCATCGATCTACCATCAGTCGCACGCGCAAATCGATCGGATTGTGTTCCTCTTCTTCGAGGATGCAGCCACCCGCGCCACGGCCCTGGAGAGCGGCGAAGCAGACGTCATCGGCGAAATCCCGCCGCATGCTGCCGACCGGCTGGCGGGCACGGGCGACTTCAACCTGTCCCCCGTCCCTATCCCCGGCCAGCCCCTGCAGTTCCTCTTCAACACCCGCCTTTCGCCCACGGATGACATACGCGTCCGCCAGGCCCTTATCCTTGGGGTCGATCGGCGCGAGATTGTTCAGACCGTCTTCGGGGAGCACTCGCCCGTCGCCCAAGGGCCTCTGTCGGCGGTGACCCTTGGCTTCACCTCGGGGTTTCCCTTTCCCGACTACGATCCATCGGCCGCCCTGAGCCTGCTGGAGGAAGCCGGCTGGGCTGATGATGACAACGACGGCGTGCGGACACGAGACGGCCAACCCCTCGCACTCCACCTCGTCGCCCCTTCCTGGGGGCAGAATCCGGAAGTCGCCCAACTCGTCGAGGCCTACTGGGCCATGCTTGGTGCGGAGGTCAGTCTCGAGGTCGCGCCCGCCTTTGGACCCCTGAAGGAGATTCAGGCTTCGGGACAGTACAACGCCATCGGCATCAACTTCTTTGGCACCGACCCGGATCTGCTGCGTCCGTTCTACACTACCGGTGGCATGTACGATTGGACAGGGGCTGACGACCCCGTCGTGGACGACATGCTCCTGTCAGCCTCACAGATGACGCTCGACCAGCAGGCCCGGCTCGACCTGTACGCCCAATTCGCCCGCTATGTTCGCGATCACGCGCTGATCCTCCCGATCCGGGACTACGTCAATCTCATCGTCAGCAGCTCCCGGGTGCAGGACCTGCGCTTCTCCGCCGATGGATGGTATCCACTACTGATCGATCTGCGCTTGTCGCCCTAGCCCGGCGGGTTGGCTCCGGCCTGGTGACGGCCTGGGCCGCTGTCAGCCTGACGTTCTTCGGCCTGCGTCTCGGGGCGGGCGACCCGGTGGCAGCGCTCCTCGCCCAGGGTCTTGCCACACCAGCCCAGGCCGAGGCCTACCGACACGACCACGGCCTCGACCGGCCGCTCCCGGTGCAGTATCTCGGCTTTCTGGTTGCCATTGCCCGCGGGGATCTCGGGGATTCGTTCTACACGGGTCGACCGGTGACCACGATCATCGCCGAGCAGTTACCCGCGACGGCAGAACTCGCCGCGGCTGGATTCGCTCTGGCGGTGGTTCTTGGATTGCTCCTTGGCGCGGTCGCGGCCTGGTATGAGGGGTCGGAGGTTGGCAGCCTCTCGGCCACCCTGGCAGACCTGGCCACTTCCCTGCCAGTGGCC
>CAYQUY010000311.1:0-3508 GCA_964420755.1 uncultured Anaerolineaceae bacterium | reverse complement strand
GTTTGCCATTGTCTCCGGGGAGCAGGTGCCGCTGGCCCGAGCGCAGGGGCTGCCTGTCGTCTACGTCCTGGCTTGGTGGCAGGACTACCCGGTGGGCATAGCCGCACCGGCCGGAAGCGGTATCGAGACCCCAGCCGACCTGACGGGCAGGCGAGTGGGCATCCCCTGCTTGTGCGGCGCCTCGTATGTGGGCTACCAGGCGTTGATGAGCGCGGCCGGCGTCCCGGCAAACGCGGCTACCCTGGACGTGATCGGCTACAACCAGGTGGAGGCTCTGACCGCAGGCACTGAGGACGCGGTCGTCATCTATGTAAACAATGAGCCGGTCCAGCTTCAGGCTCAGGGAATGGACCTCGAGATCATCCGGGTGGCGGATTACCTGCGGTTGGCCTCGAATGGGATGATCACCAACGAGCAGACCATCGCCAAGCAACCCGAACTGGTGCGGGCGATGGTCGCGGCCAGCCTGCGAGGGCTGCAGGACACGATCGATGACCCCGAGGCCGCCTTCGAGATCTGCAAGCACTACGTCGAGGGGCTGGACCAGGCCGATCAGGCCGTGCAGCGTCAGGTGCTGGCCGCCAGCATCGAGCTGTGGAGGGCGGACCGCCTGGGGTACTCCGATCCGCAGGCCTGGGAGAACATGCACCAGGTGCTCCTGGCGATGGGATCGCTGGCGCGACCCATCGACATCACCCTCGCCTACAGCAACGACTTCCTGCCATGACCGCAGCACTGACGGATCCGATCCTTGTGGCCCGTGACCTGACGGCCATCTACCCCAACGGGGACGGCGGCCTGAAGGCATTGGAGGGCGTCAACTTTGTTGTCCGGCGCCAGGAGTTCGTGTGTGTGGTTGGCCCCTCGGGTAGCGGCAAGACGACCCTCCTGCGGCTGTTGGGAGGCCTCCTCCGGCCGACGAGCGGGGAGGTCGAGTTCGAAGGGGAGCGGGTGGAGGGGCCTCGGCCGCGGATCGGCTTCGTCTTTCAGCAGGCCAACCTGATGCCCTGGAGGACTGTGGCGGCCAACGTCCGCCTTCCGCTGGAACTGCAGAGGATGGGCAAGGTCGAGGCGGGTGCCCGCGCCCAGAGCCTGATTGAGCTGGTCGGGCTGCAGGGCTTTGAAACCTCCTACCCCCGGGATCTATCCGGGGGCATGTCGCAGCGAGTGGCCATCGCCCGGGCCCTGATCCACGAGCCGGACCTGCTGTTGCTAGATGAGCCCTTTGGAGCGCTGGACGCGCTCACGCGGGAACGAATGGCAGCGGAGCTCCTGCGAATCTGGGAGGCCCGCAAGAAGACGGTCGTGATGGTCACCCATTCGATTCCGGAGGCGATCCTGTTGGCGGACCGGGTGCTGGCGCTTAGCCCGCGCCCGGGGCAGATTCGGCTGGACCTGCCGATCTCCCTGCCCCGGCCGCGCGAGCTCTCGATGACCTACACTCCCGGATTCGGCCGGCTGGCGGCGCGGGTGCGGGAGGCGATCGGCTGACGGCGGGGCCTCGCGGGGCCTGTGGGGCATGAACGCGAAGACGCCGGGTTTCCCATCGGCAGGGGACCCGGCGTCAGTTTGGTCCGATCGGAGGGGCGTGCAGGGGCGTGCCATGGCACGCCCCTACCTTATCCCTGCGCTGGGGGAACGGCCTTGGGCTTGCGGACCCGTCGGGCGATGGCGCGGATGATCAGCCACGCAGGAAGTCCGATGATGACGAGGAAAGGAACGCCGCAGATGCCGAAGCGGATCAGGAGATTGCCCAGGCTCTGGAGGGCGCGGACCAGGTCCTCGATCGCGTCCCTGGCGACGGCACTGGGGTGCCACCCGGCGATCTCAATCGGCTGGTTGGCGACATCGGGGATCAGCTCGACCGTCAGGGCCGCCAGGCGGGAGGCTTCCTCGTAGTAGCGCATCTGGCCCTGAACCATCTCGATCTCGCCCCGCACCGAGGACAGTTGGTTGAAGATCATCAGGACGTCTTCGGCGCGGGTGGCGGAGGCCATGATCTCTCGCAGCTGCTCTTCCTCCGCCTGAAGGTTGCGCAGACGAGACTCCATGTCGGTGTATTGAGCCGTCACGTCTTCTCCCGAGATGCTCTCGGTCCGCACCTCGGTCGCGGCTTCCTTGATCTGGTTCATCGCTTCTTCTAGGCGCTCGGCGGGCACACGAATGGTTATGGTGGCCTGGTTGGCGATGACCTGGTTGATGCCAAAGGCGGACTGGTAGAGGTTGGACGAGACAACGAAGCCGCCCATCTCCTGAGCCATCTGGGTGATCACATCCAGGGAGGCCGCCGGATCAGGGACGACAACGGTCAGGTTGGCAGTCTGGACGACCATGCGGTCGCCGGAGGTTGGCGCGGTCGATGCTGCACCGCCGAGCTCTCCGCTCTGGGGCGCAAGGGGCTGTTCCATAGCCGGTAAGCCTACAACGCCGATGTCTCCCACGTATCCCCGATCCTCGGAAACAACTTCGGGGGAAGTAGCGGCCCTGGCACCACAGGCCGCCAGAATCAGGGAAGCCGTCAGGAGTGTGACCAGGGCAATTCGCTTGTTCATGGCGTTCTCCTCCGTCGCAGGTTGACGATCGTGCTCAGCCTGGAGACGCTCTCCCCTTCTCAAAGGTTCCCTACTACCATCCGGCGATCAGCCGCAGCGCCTGCCGCTCGGGCAGGCCCGCTCTCAGGATGCGCAGCTGCACCTGGTCGATGTCGTAGGTGATTCGGCGGGGCTCCCAGGTCTTGGCGTCGGGGTCGAGCAGGGCATAGGCCGATCGAGGGTCCATGTCGCGGGGCTGGCCGACGGAGCCGGGGTTGAGGATCAGGCGCGGGGCAATGGGGTTTGGCTCCCCCCAGGCCTGCGACACAGACGCAACCCGCCCGTCGTTGGGATCCCGCTTGAAAATAAGCGGAACGTGCGTGTGTCCGACCAGGCAGAAGTCTGTCCGGAAGGCCCCGAAGTTGCGTTCGGCCGCGTGCTGATCGAGGATGTACTCCCAAATCGGCTGGCGTGGGCTGCCGTGGGCGAGGGTGAAGTCACCGACGCTGATCTTGGTGGGGAGGGAGCGCAGGTAGGTTGCATTGTCCGCGGTGAGGACCTGGCTTGTCCAGGCGGCCACCTCACGGGCGTCTCGGGTAAACCGGGCGAGGGGCAGAGTGCCCAGGGCGGCCTGGTCATGGTTGCCGATGAGATAGAGCAGATTCGGCAGTTCGCGCACGATCTCGATGCACTCGTTGGGATCGGGGCCATACCCCACCAGGTCTCCGAGGCACCAGACCGCGTCGCAGGCGCCGGCGTCGGCCAGGACAGCCCGCAGAGCCGTCGCATTAGCGTGGATATCGGAGATGATGAGCACACGCATGCGCGGGATACTAGCATGGAGCGGCAAGGAAGGAAAGTAGCCCGCTCGGGGGGCCCGGGGAACGCGTTCAGATACTCTCGGCTGTGCGCCGGGCAACATGGTCCCGCGCCTGCTGATCACGTTCAGATACATATGAGACAGCGACACCGGCCGC
>CAYQUY010000310.1:0-3517 GCA_964420755.1 uncultured Anaerolineaceae bacterium | reverse complement strand
GCTCTCCGGGTAGAATCGCGGCATGGCTGAGCGGGAGCGGCTGGATCTGATACTCGTGGCGCGGGGGCTAGCCGAAAGCAGGGCCCTGGCACAGCGTCTGGTGATGGCGGGTCACGTCCGCGTCGACGGCGAGACGGTTCTCAAGCCATCCAGGCGAGTGGCGGAGGATGCCGAGGTTTCGGTGGACCGAGGGCCGAAGTACGTCTCCCGCGGTGGAGAGAAGCTGGAGGCCGCGTTGGCTTCCTTCCCGGTGTCGGTGCGGGATCGGGTTTGCGCGGATGTAGGTGCCTCGACGGGCGGATTCACCGACTGCTTGCTGCAGGACGGCGCGGCACGGGTCTACGCCATTGACGTTGGACACGGCATCCTGCATTGGCACTTGCGGTCGGACCCCCGCGTCGTCGTGATGGAGCGGACAAACGCCCGCACGCTGCAATCGCTTCCCGAGCCGATTCAGCTGGCGACGGTCGATGCCTCTTTCATCTCGCTGCGGCTGCTCTTGCCGGTGATGGCCAAGTGGATGATGCCAGAAGGTGATGTCATCGCGCTCGTCAAGCCGCAGTTCGAGGCAGGACGCGAAGCCGTAGGACGAGGGGGAGTCGTACGCAGCGAGCAGGTGCGTCGAGAGGTCCTGGTGGAGCTCATGGCTGCCGCCGAAGGGATCGGGCTGGCGCCCCGCGGTCTGATTCGGTCGCCGCTTCGGGGGCCTAAAGGCAACGTCGAGTTCCTCCTCTGGTGTCGCCTCGGCGGACATGCGGCCGAGATCGCCGTCTTGGTAGAGGGGGTCTCCTCACCTGTGAAGCGCTGAATCGCGATCAGCCGAGCGGCCCATCGCGCTCTCGGGCCGCGTTGGCTGTCCTCACAGAGATGAGTCGGGTATACTCCCGGGGCGGGAAAGGGTTCCCGCCCTTTTGCGCCTGACGGCCCGAATGGATGCATCGCGGATCCGCAACTTCTGTATCATCGCCCATGTCGACCATGGCAAGTCGACGCTGGCCGACCGCCTGCTTCAGCTGACCGGCACGATCTCCGATCGCCAGATGACCGAGCAGGTGCTGGACAGCATGGAGTTGGAGCGGGAGAAGGGAGTGACGATCAAGGCCTCGGCCGTGCGCATGACCTACCGCGCCAAGGACGGCCTTGACTATGAGCTGGACCTGATCGACACCCCGGGCCATGTGGACTTTGCCTACGAGGTAAGCAGGGCGCTGGCCGCCTGCGAGGGGGCCGTGCTCGTCGTCGACGCTACGCAGGGCATCGAGGCCCAGACCCTGGCCAACCTCTATCTGGCGCTTGAGTCCGATCTGCAGATCATCCCCGTCATCAACAAGATTGACCTGGCTTCTGCGCGGCCGGAGGATGTCGCGGAAGAGATCCACGCCTTGCTCGGAACGCCGCCACAGGAGGTGATCCGGGTGTCCGCCAAAGAGGGCACCAATGTGGAGGCCGTGCTCGAGGCGGTGGTGGCGAGGGTTCCTCAGCCTGGCGGCGATCGGGAGGCGCCACTTCGGGCCCTCATCTTCGACTCCCATTACGACTCCTACAAGGGAGTCATCGCCTACGTTCGAGTGATGGACGGTCGGGTGGCGGCGACGGACGAGTTGCGTCTGATGGCCACCGGCGCGCAAGCCCGCCCGATGGAGATCGGCTACTTCGGCCCGGCCCTCACCCCGACCACCATCCTTGAGGCTGGCGAGGTGGGCTACGTCGCCACGGGGCTGAAGACGGTTCGGGAGTCGCGCGTCGGAGACACGATCACCGGCGCTGCCCGCCCGGCGGAAATCGCTCTTCCCGGATACCGCCAGGTCAAGCCTATGGTCTTCGCCGGCTTCTATCCGGTCGAGGGTGAGGACTACGCCGATCTCAAGGAAGCGCTCGAGAAGCTGCAGCTCAATGACGCCTCCCTGGTCTTCGAGCCGGAGACGTCTCAGGCCCTCAACTTCGGCTTCCGCTGCGGCTTTCTGGGCCTGTTCCACATGGACATCGTCCAGGAGCGGCTCGAACGCGAGTATGACCTGGACTTGATTGCCACGGCGCCTTCGGTCGAATACGAGGTGCTCCTGCGCTCGGGCGAGACGGTGCTGATCGACTCACCCGCCGATCTGCCTGCGGCGGAGCTCATCGAGGAGGTCCGAGAGCCTTGGATGCGCATTCAGGTCTTCACCCCTGAGACCTACTACGGCGCGGTCATGGAGCTCGTCACCAAGCGACGAGGCTCCTTCGTACAGCAGGAGTATCCCGCGCCGGGACGCGTGGTGCTGCACTTCGACATCCCGCTGGCGGAGTTGATCATCGATTTCTACGATCAGCTCAAGTCCCGGAGCCGGGGCTACGCCTCCCTCGATTACCAGTTCTCCGGCTATCGCCCGGAGGATCTGGTCAAGCTCGATATCCTGATCAACGAAGAACCGGTGGATGCGTTGGCCATGATCGTCCATCGCCGGGACGCCTATCATAAGGGTCAGGCGCTGGTCTCCAAGCTGAAACAGCTGATCCCGCGTCAGCTGTTCACTTTCCCGATCCAGGCCGCCGCCGGGGGCAGGGTGATCTCCCGGGCTAACGTCAAGGCGACCCGGAAGGATGTCTTGGCCAAGTGCTATGGCGGCGACATCACCCGCAAGAAGAAACTGCTGGAGAGGCAGAAGAAAGGCAAGAAGCGGCTGAAGCGAGTGGGCAGCGTCGAGATGCCCCAGGAGGCTTTCATGGCCGTCCTCCGCCTGGAAGAGGACTAGGGGGACCCGAAAGCATGGGATCGCGGCCGCTCGCGTGGCGGAAGCGTGCCTGGCCAGCGTTGGTTTACCCGGCGGGAGTGATCGTCCTGCTGTTCCTGGGTGGCTGGTTGCGCTTCGCCTACCCGCGATGGGACGACCTCACCCACGCCAACCCGGACGAACGATACGTTGTCTGGCTGGCGACGACCGTTGAGTGGCCCGAAAACTGGGTGCAGGCGCTGACGCCGGGGGTCAGCCCTCTGGACCCATACCATTGGCCGCCGGGTGCCAGTTCGCCCGGCCTCCAGGTGCCTCAAGGGGAGACGCGGAGCTACGCGTACGGGCATCTGGCGCTCTATCTCATCGCCCTTGGCGGGCGGGCCATGGCTGCCCTGGGCCAGGCCCTGCCGCCGCTGCCTGTCTTCGGCGCCCTGCTCAACCAGGATGGCAGCATCCCCTTTCGCCATCTGACGCTGTTCTCCCGGTTCCTTTCGGCCTTGGCGGGCACGATGACCATCGCCGTTACCGCACGGCTGGGCCGGCGTCTCATTGGCCGCGCGGCCGGCTTGCTGGCCGCAGCAATGATGGCCCTCGCTGTGATCCACATCCAAGGTTCGCACTTTGGGACCTTCGATATCCTGCTCGTCCTCTTCGCCTCGCTGGTGGTCGACGCCTGCGTGGATTGGGCGCAGCGGGGCGGTTTCGGGCCGGCCGCCCGGGCAGGGCTCTGGCTTGGCCTGGCGATGGGCTGCAAGGTGTCGGCCGCCTGGCTGGTTGTCCCCCTGGGCGTGGCAGCGCTGGGCCGA
>CAYQUY010000309.1:1406-3523 GCA_964420755.1 uncultured Anaerolineaceae bacterium | reverse complement strand
GTGCGACGAGGGCGGTCGGTGTCAGATTCAGGACCCCAGCAGTGCATTCCTGCCAGGACAGAATTCCCTGTGTCTGTGGCAGATGCTGTCGAGCGACGAGTAGGAGCACAAGGGGCCAGCACGGACAGAGGCATGGGGATCGAAGAAGATCAGTCCGGGTGGAATCGGATGGGCTGTTATCGTCCGACAGATGCGGGTCGCAACACATGTCCCGCGCGTTAGCGGGCTGGCTGGACTTTCGTCATTCGTGGGTATCCCGTCTCCCACCTCCCTCCCTGGACGGACGCCCCGGTGTTGTTCCCGGGGCGTTGGGGCTTCTCTTGGGACATCCCGCGCGTACCAACAGTACTGGCTTGCCACCAAGTTCCTTGATGCTTCTATCTCTGTCCGTACATTCCGAAAGAATCCCCCACACGGGTTGTCAGTGATACCCAACGTGATCTCGCTTATTGTTTCCCTTGATCGCAATCCCTGACTTTCGGCGCCAGGCGGTCTGTCTCGATGGACCCGTCCGGCTGAAGCTCAAGCAGGAGATCACACACACGGCAAGCCGTTACGGGCAGGCGATGGTACCCTTGCTTGGGGATTCGGTGATAGCTTACGGCTCCGCCGGTGTGCCACGCCCGAGCGCACTTGGGGCAGACAAGAATGTGGTCGGCATGCACGTCCATGCAACATTCTCCTCGGTTTGCGGCATCCAGCGCCCTGCAAACGCCAGCTCCTCCGAGACCTCTTTCAGCGCGTCGAAAAAACGAACCTCGGTCCCATCCTGGGGACGCATGGTGACTCAGTCGAACGACTCGCCATGACTCGATTCCGGATGCTCAATGGCCTGGAGAGGTCCCCCAGACGCCCACAAAGCGTCATCAACCTGCGGCACGGGGCTTTGCCCAATTCTCTTTACCCCACTGCCCACTACGTTCCTCACCCCGCTGCGTGCCCAGGATGCCCATCCCGCATCTGCTACCAGCTACTTTCAACGTTCTCGAGGAGCGTGCACCATCTGGGAAATACGATCCGCGCACCGGGAGAAGCATGCTTCAGAAACCATTGAGCCCGTGCCGATCAGCAGCTTTCCCACCTCGGCATCACGACCTGAGTTCTCCGCATTGGGCAGGGGCTCCATCCCCACGGAACGCTTTGTCCAAAGATTGCCTGATGGGGAAGCAGCTCTGCCGTTGAGCATGAACAGAGGTTGCAGACCCGGTTCCACTTATGGGCGACCTTGACCCCCGCGCAGGAGTGTCCAACCACAGCGGAGCAAAGCATCGCGCTCTCACCTATGGTGGAATAGCCGACCGGACAAGGGCTTCCAGGCGTTACGGCACCACGATAACGAATACCTCCTCCAACAAGGCTTGAATGGCCTGTGCATCGGGCAGCAAGTCCCCGTTCAGCTGCTCTGTCACCAGCCCCGCCTCCACGCCGAAGAATGTTACCTGGTCGGCCGTAATCTCACCGGCCAGGCAGGCGAAGTCCGTCCCCTGCTGCAGGCTCAGGTCGGTCACCACCGTCCCGCGGAATTCCCGCATCAGGTCCGGCAACCTGGGCAGAATGCTCGGCGTCAGGACCTGGTCCTTCAGAGCCTTCAGGACCTCCGTCTGCCGGCGGAGGCCGTCCCAGCGCGCCGCAGCGCTCGTGGCGCTGGAATAAGACAGCGCCAGCTCGCCTTCCATGTGCATGGGTCCGGGTTGGAAGTGAGGCAGGCCGAGGGCGGTGGCATCGTACGCCTGCTGGATCTGGACATCCACTCCGCCGGCGGCGTCGATGGTGCGAGCCAGGCCGGAAAGGTCGATGGTGATGTGGTGGTGGCTCTCTACGCCAAAGGTATCGTACAGCGCCTGCGCCACGCGACTGGTCGCCGCGGCCACGTCGTCCTGGCTGGCGAGCATGGCTTGGCGGAACACCTCTTCCAGCCGCGCCTGTCCACCCGGGAGATCCGCCGCCGTCACGATGAGCTCCCGGGGGAAGAAGACCGAAGTGACCGTGCGCCCGGGGAAACCTACCTCCACAAGGCGCAGGGCCAGCAGCTGGCGGGCCCCCTCCGGCTCGGCTTCCTTCGTCAGGAGCACCAGGACGGCCATTGGCTCCGACTGGCCGCAGACCGCCTCCGCAGC
>CAYQUY010000309.1:0-1306 GCA_964420755.1 uncultured Anaerolineaceae bacterium | reverse complement strand
GGGCGTCGGGGCCGCGGTCTCGATCGCCAGAGGAGGCCCCAGGGGACGAGTAACAAGCGCCCTGACCCCAAAGATGGCCCCAACGATTAGCAGGAGCCCCACAATCAGGCCGACAACGAGAAGGGTCTTGCCTTTCATGGATGACCTCCTTCCTCCGAAGAGGCAGCGAGCGAACGACAGGGCCGGGCCGAGGCCAGGCAGCCACCCGGCCGGCAGCCCTGCGAGTGTAGATGCGCCTCAGGATGTGGAATCGCACGTCGCAGCGGCAAGGGCGCTCCTTGCTCCCGAGAGCTAACCGGGCCGGCCTTCGCCGACAGTATATAGGACCTGGGGTGCATTTGACAGAATCCGAAGATGTGTCTATACTCTGGCATAGTTGGGCCCCAGACGAGTGCAGGCGCCGGGGCCTGTGAAGGGGTTTGTACCCAGCAATGATCTCGACGGTCACAACCTCCACTGTGTCTACCGTCTCCACTGTAGCCCTGGCGGGTTCACTGGGCCTGATCGCCATTCTGGTGCTCTTCGCCCTGCTGCTGCAGAAGGAAATCGTCACCGCCAGCGACAGCCGCTTCGGCTCGCGGCTCGGCATGGCACTGAATATCGCCTTGGTCCCTCTGCTGATCAGCTTCTTCGCTATCGTCATCGCAAAGGTCGTCGAGGTCCTAGGGTAATCTCACTGCTACAGACAGGTCGCCTCGGGGCTGTGGCTATCGCCACAGCCCTTGCGTTTCCTGCGCCGCGAAGCCGAATCACCGGGCCTGGACATCTCTCACGCGTGGGCAGGCGGGCCAAGGAAAGCCCCGCCGAGCACGCAGCTGGCATCTACGGCTCCCCGCACGGCCGGATAAACGTCCAGCGCGCCGCATCGAACACCACCAGCCGGTACAACCATCTCTCCTCGCCGGTACGGTTCGTAAGGCGCAGGAAGACGTCCTCGCCTGCTTCGAAGGTGTAGCGCCCTAGCAGCGCCCACGCCGCAGGGTGCGCACTTTGATCGAGCACGACCTGCTCGACGGCCTCACCGTAGCCGATCTCGTACGCCGCCGCTTGGGTCGTGCCGTAATCGGGTGGGACATATACCTCCACCTCGTACTCTCCGCAACTCTCGATCCGCGCTCGCCAGCGCACAATGGTGTCTGGCTCGCCGGCGGTCGTGAACGCCCAATGCAGATCGCCATCGAAACCCTTAGGCTCAATCCACCACGAGCCACCCACGGCTTCGAAGCCGGGGTCGCCGTCGTCGATCACGATGGGCTCCGGCGTCGGCTCGGGCGAGGGTGTCGGGGGGCCCAGGGTGGACGTCGGG
>CAYQUY010000308.1:3281-3571 GCA_964420755.1 uncultured Anaerolineaceae bacterium | reverse complement strand
CCTCACAGCGGAGCAGCACAGGCTCTATACCCTCATCTGGCAGCGGTTCCTGGCTTCTCAGATGAACCCCGCCGAGTATGATACGTTGACCATCGAGGTGCAGGGCCGCTCGCAAGCCCACGAATACCTGCTACGCCTGGCCGCCTCCAGCCAGCGCTTCCCCGGTTTTCTAGCCGTGTATCGGGATGTTGCGGAGGAGAACGGCGAGGAGGCCGGCGAGTCGGAGACCGAGCTGAAGCTGAACCGTCTGCCAGATCTCTCCGACGGTGACGTCCTGAGGCTGCAAGGGC
>CAYQUY010000308.1:0-3271 GCA_964420755.1 uncultured Anaerolineaceae bacterium | reverse complement strand
CCACCCCGCTATACGGAAGCCACGCTCGTCAAGGCCCTCGAGGAGAACGGGATCGGGCGGCCGTCCACGTATGCCCCTATCCTGACGACCATCCAGCAGCGAGGCTACGTCCGGCGCGAGCAGAAGCGCCTCGCCCCGACGGAGATGGGCGAGGTGGTGAACGATCTGCTGGTCGATCACTTCCCTGAGATCGTGGACCTGGGCTTCACGGCTCGCATGGAGGAGGAGCTCGACGAGATCGCCGAAGGCCGCCGGGGCTGGGTCGATGTGATGCAGGAGTTCTACGGGCCCTTTGCTGAGCAGGTGCGGCAGGCGGCCGAGGAAATGCCTGAAGTCAAGGCCGAGCCGGAGCTCCTCGATCGCAGCTGTCCCGAATGCGGCGGCGGCCTGCTGATCCGCCATGGCCGCTTTGGCCGGTTCATCGGGTGCTCCAACTTCCCCGCCTGCCGCTACACCGAGCCTTGGCTTGAGAAGATCGGAATACGCTGCCCGGAGGATGGCGGGGATCTGGTGGAGCGCCGCACTCGGAAAGGTCGTGTCTTCTACGGCTGCTCCAACTACCCGGCATGCGGCTTCACGTCCTGGAAGCGTCCCGCTCCGCAGCCATGCCCGCAGTGTGGGGGCCTCCTGGTCTTGGAGAACCGCGACCAAGTGCTGTGCCTGAAATGTGGACGGCGGCATAAGCTGAAGGATCTGCCCGCTGTTGAAGCGGACCTGGCATGACATCTGCAACAGGGCATTTGCCTTGAACCTTTGATCGACATAGAATGACCCGGAGAGCGGAACGCGGGGGCCCTCATGGCTTCCTTCCGCCCCCAGGGATGAGAGGCAGCTGCCATGGAAGCGATGAAAGGTTTCTTCGGACGGAAGTGGGTGTTGCCCGCTGTGGCGCTCGTCGTCGGCATCGGGCTCGGTTTGCTGTATGCCTGGGTCATTGACCCCGTCGAATACGTCAACGGCGTCCCTTCGCAGATGCGCCCTGAGCTGCGCCTGGACTACCTGCGGATGGCGATCGACTCCTTCTCGGTCAACAATGACGGCGAGTTGGCCTACGATCGGTATCAGGCGTTGGGCGAGACGGCCACACAATCGCTGACGGAGGTCGGCGCGGACCCCGGCGGCGTGGACCCCACGGCCATCCAGCGTTTTCGGGCAGAGATCGAGGTTCGCGCGCTGGGGCAGGGCGGTGAGACGACGACCACCCCGTCCGCGCCCCGACCTGCCTCCGGGTATATCCTGCCGGTTTGCGGTGTTGCGGTTGTCCTGGCGGTCTTGCTGGCGGGCGCTCTGTACATGCAGGGACGCATTAGCCTGCCCGGGCTTCGCGCAGGGCGGCAATCGGGGCAGTCGCCATTTGGCGAGGATGTCGACCTCGAGGAGCGTCTGGGCAGCGAAGCTGCCGATGAATCGGAGCCGCTGGCCACCTTCCGGACAATCTACACCCTGGGCGACGACACATACGACGACTCGTTCAGCATTGAGACCCCTTCCGGCGACTTCGTCGGAGAGTGCGGTGTGGGCATCGGGGACTTGATCGGCGTGGGGGAGCCCAAGAAGGTCTCCGCCTTCGAGATCTGGCTCTTCGACAAGAACGACATCCAGACCGTGACCAAGGTGCTGATGAGCCACCATGCGTTCGGCGACCAGGGGATTCGCAATCGGCTGGCGGCCAAGGGCGATGCGGTGGAGGCGGAGAGCGGAGGGGTCGTGACGCTCGAAACGGCCTCGCTGCTCGTCGAGGCCCGGATCGTTGACATGACGTACGGCGGGAGTCCGCTGCCAGACCAGAGCTACTTTGAGAGACTGACGATCGAGCTCAGGGCTTGGCCGCGGGGCGGAGGGCTACAGTAGGATCTCCCGAAGGTCTTGAATCAACGCTCCCGGCCCGCGGCCGGGAGCGTTGGGTTTCTCGGCACTGGGTGGGGCGAGTTGTGCGCCGAGGAGGGGCTTGTCGGCCGCGGCCTTACATTCACGCGGCGTCCTGCCGGGTCCGGAAGCCCCGACGGCCGGGCTAGCGGATTTCGAGGACGGTGATCTCGATCCTCCCGCCCGGGGTGATGGCTGCGGCCGCCTCGCCCACACGCCGGCCGATCAGGGCCTGGCCGATGGGCGACTCGTGTGAGATCTTGCCCTGGCGCGGATTCGCCTCCTTCAGGCCGACGAGCGTGAAGACCTCGGTCTTGTCCCCGTCCAGCGAGACGACCACCGTCGATCCGATCCGAACCACGTCGCTGGGACCCGTGTCCTCGACGATCTTGGCTTCACGCAGGATCGTCTCCAGTTCCAGGATCTTGCCTTCGAGGAAGGCCTGCTCTTCCTTGGCGGTGATGTAGTCGGCGTTCTCCGCCAGGTCGCCCTGCCTGACGGCGTGGCGCAGTCGCGCCGCGATCGCATCCCGGCGAGGGCCCCGCATCTCCTCCAATTCCCGTCGGATCTTGGCGGCACCCGCGGGCGTCAGATGCAGGTCGCGCTCATTCATCCCATCACCCTCTCACCGCCGGATTGATGAGCCTATCATGTTCCTGAAGGGCGAACCGGTCCGTCATGCCCGCGATGTAGTCGCAGATGGTCCGGTGGAGATCACCGACGCTGGCTCGCTCCTGCACTTCCCGGCTCAGCCACTCCGGATGGGCGACATAGGCGCCGAACAGATCCCTCAGGACGCGGGCGGCCCTGACATGCATCCGCACGACCCGGTCATGCTGGTACATGTTCTGGTACAGGAAGCTCTTCAGTTGGCGGTTCATCGTCGAGAGCGTGTCCGAGAATCCAATGACGTTGTACGGCAGAAGCTGGACGGCTTCGGCAGACTGGCAGCCGCTCTCCTGTAGGCGCTGCTCGGTGTTCTCAACCAGGTCCGTCACCTCGATGCCGATCAGCCGCCGGATCATGCGGTGGCGAATCAGGTCGTCGAAGTCACCACCTCGCCAGCCTGTCCGCTCGCGTAGCTGCTCCCATAGCGCCAAGCCCGCCAGTTGCTCGGGCGCGAACAGGGCGGAGCGAAGGCCGTCGTCGAGGTCGTGCGCCGTGTAGGCCAGCTCATCGGCGGCGTTGGCGATTTGCGCTTCCAGGTGGGCGCGCTTCTGCGGATCGTACCCGGCTGCATCGGCAACATCGTACTCGGTCTCGTGCTTGACGATCCCCTCCCGCACTTCCCACGTCAGGTTCAGTCCAGGGAAGTCGGGATAGCGCCGTTCGAGCTCCGTGATGATGCGCATCGACTGTCGGTTGTGGTCGAAGCCTCCGTAGGGGGCCATCAGGTCGCCTAGCG
>CAYQUY010000307.1:0-3573 GCA_964420755.1 uncultured Anaerolineaceae bacterium | reverse complement strand
TAGCGTATGTTGTCGGCGACCGTTCCCGCGAAGAGGAACGGGACCTGGGAGACGATCCCCAGCTGCCGTCGGTACTGCGCCAGTTCCAGCGTCCGAACGTCCATGCCGTCAATCAGCAGGCGGCCCCCCTGGAACTCGTAGAAGCGGGCGATCAGCCTGGCGATCGAGGTCTTGCCGGCGCCGGTGTGTCCGACGAGGGCCAGGTCTTCGCCGGGCCGGATGTGCAAGGAGAAGTCCTCGAGGACCGGCTCTTTGAGGCCGTAGGCGAAGGTGAGGCGATCAAAGACGATGTCTCCCCGCAGACGAGGCACGGGCCGCTCCTCGGTCTGGGTGACGGCGGACTCGGCATCGATCAGGGCAAAGACCCGCTCAGCGGACGAGAGCCCGCTCTGGACCTGGCTCCAGAAAGCCGAGAGGTTCTGGATCGGCGACCAGAACCGGTCGAGGCTGTTGATGAACAGATACCAGGCCCCAACGGTAATCAAGCCCTGAGCGACGGTCAGCCCGCCGGCGTAGACGAGGAGGGCTGTCCCGGCCCCGGCCAAGGCGTTCAGCGTTGGGAAGATCGCTACCAGTGTCAGCCCGCGACGGACGTTGATGCGGTAGGACTGTCGGTTGACCTCATCGAACTCGGCATAGATGGCGGGCTCCTGGCGGAAGTTCTTGGCGATGGCAATCCCGCTGACGGCTTCCTTGATCACGGCGTTGACGTTGGCCAGAACCCGGAAGCCTTGCTGGGTGACTCGTCGGGCCACCCTGCGGAAGCCAGCTCCGAACAGGAAGACCACGGGTAGCGTTGCCAACAGCCAAGGGATCAGGCGGAGCTCGATGTTGGCCAGCACCACGAAGAGCACGGCGGCTTCGAGGATTTCGCTGAACAGATCGGTCACGAGCAAGATGACCTGGGCGAAGTCCTGGGTGTCGGAGGTGATGCGGCTGACAATCCGGCCTGAGGAGAACTCATCGTAGAAGGAGAGGTCATGGCCGGCGGAGGCCGCAAAGGCCTCGCGCCGAAGATCGAGCATCACGTTGGCTACGGCGCGCACGGTCAGGCGCCGCCGGATCCAGTTGGCTCCCCAGACCAGGACGCCCAGGAGGGACAGGATCCCGGCGAGGGCGAATGCCAGCGATGGTGAACTGGCTGAGGCCATCGCGTCCACGCCGCGGGCGACGACGATGGTGGAGGCCGCCCCGGCGCCGGAGACCACAGCCAGGGCAACGGACGAGACGGCCAGTTCTCGCAGGTAGGGGCGGAAATAGCCCGCCATCCGGCGCAGCAGGTCCCGGTCACGGTAGGTGCGGTCGTAGGCCTCGGCGTCAAGACCTTCGAACATACCCATGGATCAAGCGGCCTCGTAGCGGCTGAAGATGCGGCGGTAGGCGTCGGAGGTGCGCATCAGGTCGGCGTGCGAACCCAGGGCGGCCAGCCGTCCATTGCGCAGGACGACGATCAGGTCCGCCCAACGAATCTGGGAGAGCCGGTGGGTGATAAGGATGGTTGTCCGCCCCTGAGCGGCACGGAAGATGGCCCGCTGAATCTCGTCCTCGGTGGCACTGTCGATCGAGCTGGTGGAATCATCCAGGATCAGGACTTGGGGGTCGGTCAGGAAAGCACGGGCCAGGGCCAGGCGCTGCCGCTGGCCGCCCGAAAGCGTGACGCCCCGCTCGCCGATCACCGTCTGATATCCCCGCTCGAACTCCATGATGAAATCGTGGGCCTGCGCGGCACGGGCGGCGGCTTCGATCTCCTTCTGGGTTGCCTCCTGCCGGCCGAAGGCGATGTTCTCGGCGATGGTCCGGGAGAAGAGAAAGATATCCTGTTCGATGATAGAGATCTGCCTGCGCAGCGCCGCCAGGTCCCAATTCCGGACGTCCTTTCCGTCGACCAGGACCCGACCGGAGCTCGCGTCGTAGGTCCGGTTGATCAAGCGGGCGATGGTGGTCTTGCCCGAGCCGGTCTGGCCGACGACGGCGACGGTCTGACCGGGGACGGCCTTGAATGAGAGGCCCTGGAGGACTTCCTCGGCGGGTTTGTAGTAGAAAGACACGTCCTGGAACTCGATCTCACCCTGCATCCTGCCGGAGTGTCCAGCCGGATTCTGATCGAGCTCGGTCTGACGGTTGATCAACTCCAGGATGCGGCGGGCCCCCGCCATGCCCAGCGAGACCTGTGAGTAGGCGAAGAGCGAGACGAACGTGGGGAAGCCGAAAAGCTGGATCATACCCACGTAGGCGATGACCTGTCCGACATTCAGCAGCCCCTGGCGGAACAGGACCACGGCATGCAGCAAGGCGCCCGCCGTGGCCAGGCCCAGGAGAAGGAGGGGCACGAAGCGGGCTTCGACGTCGCCCTGCCGAATGTAGGCACGGCTGAAGGACCGGGCGTTCTCCGCGAACCGGGCGACCTCTTCCTGTTCCTGCGCCTGACCCTTGACCACTTCGATCCCATCGATCGCCTCGGCCAGACGCGTGTTCAGGGCGCCAAACGAACCTCGCACCTCTTCCGTAATCGGCCGGAGTTCCGTGAGGTATTGCCACAAGGCCAGGAAGTAGGCCACGATGAACAGGATGGGGACAAGGACGAGAGAGGGGTGGTATGACGGCGCCACCAGCAGCGGCAGAATCAGGAAGTTGGCCGAGCCGATGACCAGGTTCACCCCGGGGCTGAACATCAGGTTGATCTCGCGCACGTCGTTCGTGGCACGGGCCATCGTGTCGCCCACCGGCTGCAGGTTGTGAAAGGTCATGCTCTTGCCAAGCAGGCTGATGTAGAGCTCGTCGCGGATGTCCCGTTCAAGCCGCTGGCCGACTAGCTCGGCGCCGAAGTTGCGGGCCAACTGGAGCGCCCCTCGCAGGATCTGGGAAACGCATATGCTGATGGCGATGGGCAGCAGAGCCGATGTCCGGGGCGGGGCCTCGAGGATGGCATTGAAGGCCTGCCCGATGAAGACCGGGACGGCCGTGGCCAGGGCGGCGTTGCCGAAGGCGCCGGCGGCCATCATCAACACCAGCCACAGATGGCGCCGGACGTGTGAGGCGATCCAGCGGGCCGGGGAGCGCAGGTCGTAGTGGAGAACGCCCGGTGGGGTGAATTCGGCGGCGGTCATTGCGCGTGGAGCTCGGCAGGCTTGACGGTGGCTTCCTGGAGGATACCACAGTCGCACCGCCACCATGCCCGCAACGTCGACCGTTGGCAGGGCGATGCCTCACGCGTATACTCGCTCCATGCGCGTGCTGCGGGACGGGGCAGCTCTCCTGGGTGCGATGATTGCTTCGGCGTCGGTTGGCCTCCTGTCTTGGTCCCTCTGGCCGATGCCGCGGGAGCAATTGACCACCGTCGTTGAACCGGAGAGGCTGGCGACTTCCATCGGGGAGATCGGGTCCGATGTAGTGCACCAGCAGATCGGGGATGGGCTCCGACTGACCCTGGACACCCCCCGCCAGGTGCGTATCGGTGAGGCCGGGACGGTCCGGCTGAGCCTGGTTCCCCTGCTGACGGAGGATCCATCGCCAGAGGGGAGCGAAGGCCTCATGGCGGTCGCCAGGCTCCGGGGGCCGGGGATGATCGTGTAC
>CAYQUY010000306.1:0-3581 GCA_964420755.1 uncultured Anaerolineaceae bacterium | reverse complement strand
GTGCCCAAGTCCGTCGAGTTCCGCAAGGAGCTGCCCAAGACGCTGGTGGGCAAGATCCTTCGCCGGGCGCTCCGGGAGAGCGAGCTTGCGAAGCGGAAGGAGGCCGAGCGGCCAAGCCGATAGAGGCCGCGCCGCCCCGCGACCAGGCGGGGCGAAGGCAAGCGGGCGAGCCCGCTGGGCACGGTGGAGGCAAAGCCGGGGGATCCAGGTGGCGACTCAGGGCTTGTCTGAGCAGAGGGTGGTCGAGCCCCGAAAGCAATCCCGGAGAGCCGGCCGTCACCCGCTTGGGTCGCCGATGCCCAGCGCAATGAGCGCCGCGCCGTAGGCGCCCATCAGCTGAGGGTAGCGGGGCACGATGACCTCTTGGCCAACCTCCTCGCCGAGCATGCGAGGGATGGCCTCGTTGTGCACCACGCCTCCCGAAAGCATCAGCGGAGCGACAAGACCCACAGACCGGACCATGGCGCTGATCCGCTTGATCAGGGAACGGTGGAGGCCTCGCAGGATCGGCCCGATGGGGACGCCGTGGGCGATCAGCGAGATCACCTCCGATTCGGCGAACACCGTACAAGTGCTCGAGACCGGGACCTCCTCCGTCGCGGCAAGCGCGATTCCCCCCATCCTCTCCAGCGGCACCCCGATGCGGTAAGCCGTGTTCTCCAGGAAACGCCCGGTGCCAGCGGCGCACTTGTCGTTCATGGCGAAGTCCACGACCTCGCCCTTGGCTCCGATGGCGATCACCTTGCTGTCCTGGCCCCCGATGTCGACCAGCGTCCCGCCATGATGGAGCTCGCGGTAGATGCCGCGAGCATGGCAGGTGATCTCTGTCACCTTCCGCGCTGCCACAGGCACGAGGTTGCGGCCATAGCCCGTCGCCACCAGCGGGAGCTCACGGGGCGAGCCTGCTGCCTGGCCTGCCATGGTGAGAAACCTCTCGATCTGTGCCTCGGCGCTCGCCTCTGCTGGCTCCAGGACATGCCAGGCCAGGCTCCCCTCGGCATCGACGCCAACGATCTTCACCGTGGTCGAGCCGACATCGATTCCCAAGGCTTGAATATCGCTCATACGGCACCCCCCAGCATCTCGACGAACGCGGCCAGGCGGTTCGCCACCTGCTCCTCTGCGTAGGCGCGTGAGTCGTTGTGGTCGGCCTCCAGGAGAAGCGCAGGCGTTGCCAGGTCGCGGATCAGGCTGTCCCGCTGATCCATCTGGCCCATTGAGTAAGGCTTGCAGGAACGGTCGGAGTGCAGGATGACGCCGTCCAAATGATAGTCCTGGATCATCCGGCGCATCGTGGCCAACTTGTGCCCCGTCCCGCGGTTGAGGATGGGATAGGTGCAGGCCAGGGCGCCGGACTCAATGGGCTGCTCCGGATTCATGAATGGAGCCAACTCCCCCCAGGCGTTGGTGTAGGTCGAGGCGACGAGGGCGATGCCGTGTCTGGCCAGGAACTCGGCAAGGTAGCGCAGACGGTACCAGATCGGTAGATTGTCCCAGAGCAGGCGTTTGCGCTCGTTCTTCACCGCGCCGATGCCCCGTGCGATGCGCTCATCCACGTCCTTGAGCATGGCGGCGTAGTAGTCGACGGTGGCCGCGTCCCCGCGCATCTCGACGATCGGCGCCATGTGGGTGAATTCGTCGAAGACGCTGATGGGCGCTGGCCGATGCCGGTTGCGCTCCATGATCTCGAGCCACAGCTCGGTGGCCATCCGGCTCATCCGGGTCGTTTCCCTGAGCCTGGCTTCCACGAGCGGCTTGCCTGCCACCTTCTCCGCGACCGGGACGGCCTGCTCGAGCTGGCGCCGGACGTACTCGAGGGCATGACCATCCGCCTCCTTGTGGTAGACGAAGGGCGTGTCGATCAGGATGAGCGGCACGTCGAAGTGGTGAGCCAGAACCTGATACCAGAAGAGGACCGTCTGGCAGATGTTGTTGCAGGCCAGTAGCAGATCCGGCCTTGGCAGTTTCCCGACGGGGGTCTTGCCAGAAAGCATGGCCCCGATGTCGGTCCGGGCGTAGGAACACAGATCCCGCGAGAACCCTGCCTCTTCGGCCTCGGAGGCGATGTCGACCGCCAGGCGTGCGGCGCCGCAGATGGCGCCGTGGTTCTCCGGGTAGAGCACGTAGAAGTCCAGTGCCCTGAGGAACTCCACCGGAGCGGCCGAGGTCACCCAGGCGACCTTTCGTCCCAGGTTCGCGTATCGGCCTTCGAGCCAGTGCCGCGCTACGAGTTCCTTCATGCGCGGCGTCGAGCGAAGCGGCGGAGCCAGATGCTCCGTGCTCCAAGGGGAGCCGGCGGCGCCGAGCCTCTCCGCCCACCATCGCTGCCCGCGCATGTAACCCCGCCCCAGCAGGGTGACATTCCAGTGGTAGACGAGGGCTTCTCCCGGCCTCACGCGATCATCTCCAGAAAGGCCTCGATTCGGGTGATTGTCTGTTGGGAGAGGCCGTCGCTGATATCGGTTTCGATGACGACCGAGGGGATGCCGGCTTCCTGCAGACCTCGGCGGAGATCGGGGCGGCTGAAGAGCTCCGGTTCGCAGAACTTGACGCCGTAGAAGACCACGCCCCTGGCTCCGCTCTCTTTCGCCAAGCGCACGACATGTTTGACCCGTGGGCGGATGGCGCTCCCGCGAGTGGAATCGGGCGGTGCCCAGACGATTGATTCCGCCAAGCGCAAGAAGGGATCCTCGCTCCGGCCTGGTGGATACAGCCTGCGCCCGCAGCAAACGAGGTCATCGGCCACGATCACGGCTCCCATATTGGCAATGGTCTCGATCAAGTCGTGCGGCTCCGGCAGGATCCCGGAGAGGACGATGGGGATGCCTCCCTTGGGCGCGGCGGCTGGTCGGTCCAGTGCGGCCAGGGCGATCTCACAGAACCTCTCGGCGGGGAGGTACTCCCGCGAGCGGATCACGCGACAAACCTCGGAATCGGACAGGTCGAGGGACCGGCGACGGTGGTGAAGGGTCGCCAGCAGGGCATCCGCCGCTTCTTCCCTCAGGATGCAGGCAGTGAGCTCCTGTTCCGAGGGGGAACGCCGCGTGATCTCCTCCAGTTGGCGGTACACCGACCGAGCCTCGTCGGCAAGGAACCGTATGCCGCTGTCTCCGTCCTTGCGGGGGAGATAGAGAGGGATGACAGGTTGCCGCGGCCGCACGAAGTCGATCAGGATGCTGCCCAGGCCCTGAAGCGAATCACAACCGTGAGGGACGATCACGACGTCGGCGACCTCGAGCGCGCCGGATTGGAGGAAGGCGAGGGCATTGCGGACGATGGAGCAGACGTAGGGTTGGAGGTGGGCCGTCCCAAGGCTCGGGTCGATGCCCGGTGGCCCCCAGACTTCCATCGGCAGGAAGCCGAAAGCGCGCAGGAGCGCCCGGGGGTAGTGGATCGGAAGGACCGCCGCGATACGACCGCCTTGCTCCTTGTGGGCTCGGGCGATTTCCGAGCGGCGGGGAATGTCGATCGAAGGCTGGTCGGGCATGAATTCTCCCAAGCGCTGCGTCGCGATGTTAGCACAATCAGTGCATCCGGCCAACGGGACGCGTGGGTTCAGGGTGTATGGGGCAGGCGTAAGG
>CAYQUY010000305.1:0-3598 GCA_964420755.1 uncultured Anaerolineaceae bacterium | reverse complement strand
ACGAGCCAGGCAAGGTGAGAACGGCTTGGCATGCGATCATTGTAGCACGCGCCCACTCCACCTCTGGGCACACTTTGCAGTTGGCTTACAAAGCGCGCGCACCTGCCGTGGCTCGGGCTATGATGGGTACATCCAAGCGGTGAGAAAGGTGGCCGAGCATGGGTTCGGAAGGAGAGATCCTGATGAGCGACAGCCGCCCGACGGCAGAGGCGGTAGATCCGGGGCTCCCCGCATCAGTCCGCCTTGTGCGCTGGTTTCTTTCGATCGGATTTCTGGCGGCGCTGATCATCGAAGCCCTCCTCGTGTGGCAGGCCTGGCAGGCGCTGTTCTAGCCAGACCCGGCCAGGGTCCCACCGGCAAAGGCTGGGCAGGGACCCGCTTCCTTCGTCGGCCTCGAGGTTCCTGGCGTCGAGCCAGGTAAGCCTCTTGAGCCTCCCTCCGGCTGACCCTCCCGCGGACCCCCCGTCCGGCGGGAGGGTCTTTTGTTGGCCCGTAACAGCCACGGCTGTCTCGACGGCAAACGGGCAAGCCTCGGGACTTCGGCCTCTCTACCGTCCGCGCTCATCCCGGGAGAAGGTGCCGAGAAGCCCGCAGGCTACGGTCTTTGTATGTCCGTGGCGGTCCGTTGGGTCAGCCTGAGCGAGTGGTCATGGCTCCGGCCGTGCCTCTGGGAATCGGAGGTCGACCGGGTCACTCCCACTCGATGGTGGCAGGGGGCTTGCTGGTGATATCGTAGACGACGCGGGTTACGCCGGGCACTTCGTTGACAATGCGCCGGCTGATCCGCGCCAGAAGGTCATGGGGCAGGCGGGCCCAGTCGGCGGTCATGAAGTCATCTGTGGCGACGGCGCGAAGAGCAACAGTCTCGCCGTACGTTCGCTGGTCGCCCATGACGCCAACCGAGCGGGTAGTCAAGAGAACGGCAAAGGCCTGGGCGGTGGATTCCTCGCCGGCTGCCTCCTGGCCGGTGCGGACCAGCCCTGCCTGGCCGAGCTCGCTTGTCAGGATGTGGTCCGCCCTGCGCAGCCGATCAAGTCGGTCCCGGGTGACCTCGCCGAGGCAGCGCACCGCCAGGCCAGGGCCGGGAAAGGGCTGCCGCCAGACGAGGGACTCCGGCAGACCCAGCGCCAGCCCGACGGCCCGCACCTCATCCTTGAACAGATAGCGCAGGGGCTCGACCAGCTCAAACGCAAGGTCTTCGGGAAGGCCCCCGACGTTGTGATGGGTCTTGATGCGCGCGGCCACGCGCCGGTCCGGCCCGCTCGATTCAACGACGTCTGGATAGATCGTCCCCTGGACGAGGAAGCGCGCCTCGCCCAGGCGGCGGGCTTCGGCCTCGAAGACCCGGATGAACCTCTCGCCGATGATGCGGCGCTTGTCTTCGGGTTCCACGACTCCTGCGAGAGCCTGAAGGAAGGAATCCTTGGCGTCCATGGTCACGAGCCGGGCACCGAGGGCCTCGCGGAAAGCCTGGATGACTTGCTCGGGCTCGCCCAACCGAAGGAGGCCGGTGTCCACGAAGATGCAAGTGAGCTGGTCGCCAATGGCGCGATGCACCAGCGCCGCCGCCACCGAGGAGTCGACCCCTCCGCTGACCCCGGCGATCACCGCGCCGCGCCCAACCTGCTTGTGGACCCGCTCGACCGAGGAGGAGAGAATCGACTCGGGCGTCCAGTCGGGTCGGGCGCCGCAGATCTGGAGCACGAACGCTCTCAGGATCTGGCTCCCCTGAGGGGTGTGTCGCACCTCGGGGTGGAATTGCAGTCCATAGTAGCGCCGCTCGAGATTGCCCATGGCGGCGATGGGCGAGTTGTCCGAGCTGGCCAGGACGGTGAAGCCGGGAGGCAGAGCGTCGATCCGATCCCCATGGGACATCCACACTGGCTGCAGGCCGGCCGATAGGAGGGGGCTCGGGGCGGTGACCTCGATCTCCACAAGCCCATACTCACGCTGGGTGGAGGCCGCCACCCGCCCGCCCATGGCGTGAGTCATGGCTTGCATGCCGTAGCAAATGCCGAGGATGGGTAGGCCGGAATGGAAGACGTATGCCGGGATCTGCGGCGCATCCGGCTCATAAACCGAGGCAGGTCCGCCGGAAAGGATGAACCCCCTGGGCTGGATTCCAAGGACCGTTTCAGGGTCCGTATAGTGGGGGAAGAGTTCCGAATAGACCCCGGCTTCGCGCACCCGGCGGGCAATCAGCTGGGCGTATTGGGATCCGAAATCCAGGACGGCGATCGTGTCCATGTCTCGTCAGTGGCCGAAGACGATCTTGCCGTCCGTCATGTCGGTGATAACAGCCAGGGACTCGATGGGGATTCCCAGGTGAGCCAGGGCATCACGTCCGCCCTCAAAGGTCTTCTCGATGACCGCGCCCACGCCGACGACCTTGGCGCCTGCGGCTTGTGCGAGACGCACCAGGCCTAGGATGGTCTGTCCCGTGGCAAGGAAGTCGTCGACGATGAGCACCCGCTCTGAGGCCCCAAGGTACTCAGGGGAGACAATCAGTTCCACGGTGCGGCCCTTGGTGTGAGAGGGCGCCAGCGTCAGGAAGATCTGGTCGGGCATGGTGACAGGTTTCGATTTGCGGGCGTAGACGACCGGCACACCAAGGTGAATGGCGGTGGTGAGGGCCGGGGCGATGCCTGAGATCTCTGCCGTCAAGATCTTGGTGGGCTTCGCCCTTGCCAGCCGGGTGGCAAGCTCCTGGCCGCAGGCGTCCATCAGCGCCGGGTCGACCTGGTGGTTGATGAACCCGTCCACCTTGAGGATCCCTCCACCCAGGTTCTTGCCGTCTGTCAAGATGCGCAGTTTCAGTTCGTCCATGTTGGTCTCACCGCCTGTCCTGGGGACTTGCCGGTGGATTGTACAACGGTGTGGCCGGCCGGCGAAAGCGGGAAAGCAGGGGCCACGCCTGGCGGCTTGACATAGAACGGATGTTCCTATACAATAGGGCCAGGGATGACCCGAAGAGACGAAGCTTCCGCGCGGGTGGGCCCGGGCTGTCCTAGGAGGCAAGCATGGCCAAGGGGTCGCTGACTGAGCGGCAACGCAAGATGTTGAGCTTCATCCAACGCTTTGGCGACGAGAACGGGTACCCGCCATCCATCAGGGAGATCGGCGGTGCCGTCGGCATCACCTCGACTTCGGTGGTCAACTACAACCTGAACCGCCTGGTCGAGGAAGGCTACCTGGACCGCCATCAGAATGTCTCCCGCGGCCTGCGGCTGACGGAGCGCCTCGGCCAAGCCGCCGGCCGCCTGGCCGAAGTGATCCGCGTCCCGATGGTGGGCCGAATCTTTGCCTCCGAACCGATTCCCCTGCCGGGCACCGACTCCCCGCTCTTTGGGGCTGATGAGGCAATCGAGCTCACTCGTGGTCTGCTGCCCACCGAGGAGGGCCTGTTTGCACTCCAGGTCCAGGGGGACTCGATGATCGACGCCATGATCAACGACGGCGACATCGTGGTGATGAAGCGGGAGCCTGAATGGAAGAATGGCGATATGGTGGCGGTCTGGTTGAAGGACAAGGAGGCTACCACCCTGAAACACATCTACCGTGAGGGGAAGAAGGTCCGGCTGCAGCCGGCCAACCCGAC
>CAYQUY010000304.1:0-3605 GCA_964420755.1 uncultured Anaerolineaceae bacterium | reverse complement strand
GGTCTGGGATGGGGCCCGAGGTGCAATCGGCAGCCAGACGGTGACGGTTGTTCCCTCGCCGGGGCTTGAGGCTACCTCGAGCTCGCCGCCGACCTGGCGAGCCCGCTCGCTCATATTCGATAGCCCATGGCCCAAGGTCGTCTTGCGCTTCTGGGGATCGAAGCCGCGCCCGTTGTCGATCACGTGCAAGGCAATCCGGGCATCGAGCTGCCGCAGGCTCACCAGGACTCGACTGGCGCGGGCATGCTTGCCAGCGTTGGCCAGCGCTTCCTGAGCGATGCGCAGTAACGCCTCCGAGGCCACGTGGTCGAGACTCTCCAGGGCCTCTGGCTGAATCTGGAGCTCAGCCTCGGCGAGGGTATTGGCCTTGAACTCGCGGATGAGTGTGCCGAGCCCCTCGGCAAGTCCCGTCTTCTGGAAACGGGCCGGTTGGAGGTCGAGGATGTAGGCCCGAATGTCGCGGATGACCGCGTTCAAGCCATCAATGGCTTCCTCCAGCCGGCTGGCCACATCCGGGGGGTTTCCCCGGACGAGCATCCGCGCGTAATCGAGCGTCAGGCCGACGGCATAGATCGACTGGATGATGCCATCATGCAAGTCCATGCCGATCCTTTCCCGTTCCTCCAGGACGGCCAGACGTCGTGCCTGTCGGTAGAGCCGGGCATTCTCAACCGCGATGCCCACCCCCGCCCCAACCGCTTCCAGCAGGCCCAGGTCATTGGGTCTGATCGGCCTCTCCCCCAGGAAGGCCAGACTGAGGACCCCGACCACCCGGCCGCGGGCTGTGAGCGGCGCGGCCACGAGCGTCCCGAAACCGGCCTCGACGACCGCCTTGCGCAGAAAGCGAGGCTCATCCGCCAGGTTGATCGACCAGGCCGGCTTGCCCGTTTCCGCCACGGCCCCGATGATGCCCTCACCCACCCGGAAGCGGTCGGTCTCCCAGAACGCCGCCGGCGCAAGCCCACGGTGAATGGCCAGCCGGAATACGTTCTCTCCCTCCTCGCGCAGGAAGATCTCCCCCGCCGCCGCTTCGAACAGACCGATCACCCTCTCCAGCATCCCTTCCATCAAGTCGTCGAGATCCATCGAGGAGCCAACGGCGGAGGCCATGCTGTTGATCAGGGCGAGCTCTTCGTTCCGCTGAGTGAGTTCGGCCTGGCTGTCCAGGACTTCCCGGTGCAAACGGGCGTTCTCGATCGCCGCGGCGGCATGAGCGGCCAGCATCTCGATCAACCGCTGGTCCTCTTCGCTGAACTCCGCAGCATTCTCCTTGTCAGCCAGGAAGATGTGCCCCAGCGGCCGGCCATAGGCCGCGATGGGGACGCCGAGAAAGGAGTGCATCTGGGGATGGCCGGGCGGAAAGCCGATAGAGCTCGGGTGGTCAGAGATCTCGGGAACGCGCGAACTCGTGCCAGTCCGGAGGGCCTCGCCCAACATGCCTCTGCCGGTCGGCAATTCCCCCATCTTCTGGAGATCTTCCTTGCTCAGGCCGTGGAAGACAAACTTCTCGAGGTCACCCTTTTCGCCGGGGATGCCCAGAGCGGCGTAGTGGGCACCAGAGAGCTCCTGCGCCGCCTGCATGATCCTCTCTAGAACACCATCCAGCGACAGATCGGAGTATAGGCTCAGCGTCGCCCGGTGCAACGCCCGCATCCGAGCATCTGCCGCCCGACTGCGCGTGCTGCTGGCCTGCTTCCCTCGCCCGCGGTCCTTGGCCAACTCACGTTCCTCTCGTGTTCAATTCTACCCTAACCCGCGGGCTCAGCCAACGTTCGCCGGCATCCATCGGATCCACCCCACTACCAAGGATTCCTCTCGCATGCCAAGCGGCTTGGCCCGGACGCCCCGCGGTGACCTTGCCCGCGAGCCTGTCCGCGCGCGGCTTTCCTGCCATTCGCCCTTCTCTACAGACATCGACCCCAAGAGTTGCGCCGGGCTTCCCCCTGACCACGCCGCGTCCCCTTCCTGGCAGCTGCTGTCCGGGGTCAATCCACCTTTGGTCAGGGACCGCATCCGTAATCCTGATAGCTTTTGCCAGATCTCGACACCTATAAACATGGCGTCGGGTCGCCGGCGGTCAAGCCACCCCATGACGTGCCCGCCTCGCCCGACGGCGCATGAAGATGGCACCAAGGACCTCCAAAGCCAAGCCACAGCGGCCCTCATCCCGCCTGCCCGGCCTCTACGACCTTCCGATCGAGGCGCGGCTGGAACAACTGGCGGCCGCCGCCGGCCTCGATCCAGACAGCCTGGCTGCGCTTTCTGGCCCACAGGGGCTCTCCGCCACCCACGCGGACCACATGATCGAGAACGCGGTCGGCGTATTCGGTCTGCCATTGGGGATCGCCACAAACTTCATCGTGAACGGGCGAGAGGTTCTGGTGCCGATGGCGATCGAAGAGCCCTCGGTCGTCGCCGGTGCGTCTTTCATGGCCAAGCTGGCCAGGGCCGGAGGCGGTTTCCTGGCCGAAGCCGAGGCGCCCGAGATGATTGGCCAGATCCAGCTGCTGGGTCTTGCGGATCCGGCCTCCGCTCGTCAAACAATCCTGGCTCACGCGGGCGAGATCCTGGCCGAAGCCAACCGAGTAGACCCGGTGATTGCCGGTCTGGGCGGAGGCGCCCGCAGCCTGGATGTGCGAATCCTGGAGGACACCCCCGTCGGGTCGATGGTGGTCGTCCACCTGATCTACGACACGCGCGACGCCATGGGCGCCAACGCCGTCAACACCGCCGTTGAAAGGCTGGCTCCCATGATCGAAGGCCTGACTGGAGGACGGGCACATCTGCGGATCCTCTCCAACCTGGCTGACCGCCGCCTGGCCCAAGCCCGCTGTCGCATCCCGGTGCAGGCGCTGGCCTTTGACGACTTCAGCGGCGAACAAGTGCGGGACGGAATCGTCGAGGCCTGGGCCCTGGCAGCGGTGGACCCCTACCGCGCCGCCACCCATAACAAGGGCATCATGAACGGCGTCGACGCGGTGGTCGTCGCTACCGGCAATGACTGGCGGTCGGTCGAGGCCGGCGCGCACGCCTACGCCGCCCGCTCGGGTCGCTATGTCTCCCTCAGCCGCTGGTCTCGCGGCGAGGACGGCTCGTTGGAGGGTTTCCTGGAGATGCCCATGGCGGTGGGTACGGTGGGCGGCGCCATCGGCGTCCATCCGACTGCCAAGGTCTGCCTGCGCCTGATCGGTGCCGGAAACGCCAGGGAGTTGGCGGAGGTCATCGTCTCGGTTGGCCTGGCCCAGAATCTGGCGGCCTTGCGCGCGCTGGCAACCGAGGGCATCCAGCGCGGGCACATGGGCCTGCACGCCCGCCAGGTAGCGGTCGCCGCCGGAGCGCAGGGTGCGCTCATCGAGGAGGTCGCCCGGCAGATGGTGGCAGAGGGGGTCGTGCGCCTGGACCGGGCGCAGGAACTCCTGCGCCAGTTGGCACGCAAGTAGCATCCCGATGTGTAGTCCAAGATCGATCGTCCGTCGCCAGGAGCTTGTGGAAGGACCCCGTCTCCACCTCACCCCGTTCGGGCCGCACCCTCGGGGCGCCGGCCCGATCGGGGGGCGACACCTGCCCCGAACCGCACACCTGCACCTGCGACGTACCGCAGGTGC
>CAYQUY010000303.1:0-3619 GCA_964420755.1 uncultured Anaerolineaceae bacterium | reverse complement strand
GCGGGCGCGAGTCCCCCGCCGAGGACGGCGGGGGAGCAAAGGAGCGAAGCCGTTCTCTCGCGCCGGCCGCCGTCCTCGGCGGCCGGTCGAGGGCATGCGGGCGCGAGTCCCCCGCCGAGGACGGCGGGGGAGCAAAGGAGCGAAGCCGTTCCCGCGCCGTCCTGCGTCCTCGTCCCGGCTGGCCCTCCCCACTCGACCTTACAAGCGGAACTCGCCAACCAGCTCCCCATTCAGCCAGACGGTGAATGAACCCGTCGTGTACGAACCGAGCGGAACGGAGATCTCGAAGGGTTCCAGGAGCTGAATGCACGCCAACGAGGGATCTGCCTCGGAGTATAGAGTGACCTCAATTCTCCCCAGAGCATCAGGCCCGACGACCTCCCATCTTGCCTCGTGACAGGGCGTCGGCAGGCTCCCGGTCACCCGAAGCACAATCTGCACTGGATAGCTCTCCATCTGCACGAGGCTGACCTCATCGATGTATACAGGGTCGCGGGCCGTGGGTTCGGCACCGGCCGGCGGACTCGCGACGGGGGGCAAGGACGTGGCTGGCCCCTCCCTTGGAGGGACCGTCGGCGACGGAATCACCCCCGATGGTGTCACAGAGCCGCCAGCGCACGACACGAGCACCATCGAGAGTGCGGTCAAGAGGAACGGGACTCGCCACATGACCTCAATCCTCCACGCGTTCAATTCTGCAGGTGAGACGCCTCTCGCTGCCTGGAAGTTCCCTGTCCGCAAGGGCGCCCAGATGACGGGAGCACGCCGGCGAATCCCCCGTTCAACACGTGGGTCACCCCGATGCGGCCTCAAGCCGACGCGCTCACCGTCGCCGATGTCCGTTGTCTTCCAGCGAAACTGCTTTACACTGGATGCTCGCTAGACCTGCGAGACGCCCGCTGCGGGACAGGTGTCCGAGACCAAGCCTCGGGCGGGCAGCGCCTGATCTGGAGCATCTTCGATGGCACATGTCCTAGTCACCGGATCGAACCGTGGGATCGGGCTTGCACTCGTCAACGCCTGCCTGGATCGCGGCGACCGCGTATTCGCCACCTGCCGGAAGCCTTCCGCTGCAGTCAAGCTGCAAGCGCTCGCCAAGCGCCATCCTGACCGATTGGCGATCCATGCGCTGGATGTGGTCGATCAGGCATCCATCGGCCAGGCAGCAAGGCACATTCGCTCCCAAACCAAGCGCCTGGATCTGCTCATCAACAACGCCGGCGTCTTCACGCGCGGCACTACCCTTGCCACTTACCAGGTTGAGACCCTGCTGGAGACCGTGCAGGTCAACGCCATCGGGCCACTGATGGTGGCCAGGCGCTTCCTGCGGTTGCTCGAGAAGAGCGATCATCCTGTCATCGTGAATGTCTCGTCCGACAGCGGCTCATTGGCACTCAAGACCTCCGGAGGCAACTACGGTTACTGCGCCAGCAAGGCGGCCCTCAACATGTTCACCCGCGCCCTGGCCTTTGACCTGCAGCCCCGCGGCATCATCGTCATCGCCCTACACCCTGGGTGGGTTCGGACCGACATGGGAGGCGGCTCCGCCCCGCTCTCCCCCAGGGACTCCGCCCTCGGGATCCTTTCGCTGTCGGACCGCCTGACCATGTCCGACTGCGGCAGGTTCCTCGCCTGGGACGGGCACGAGCTGCCCTGGTAGGCCTAGAGCGATGACACGAGCTGCAACCTCGCTTGCCCTGACGGCCATCGGTCTCTGGAGTTTCCTGGCTTTGGTCGGGGTCCGGCTGAGCCACCTTCCGCCGTTCCTGGTTCTTGCGGTCGCCTTCGGGATCAGTGGCCTGGCAGGGCTGGTGAGATGGCGCTCCTGGCGAGTCCCGCCAGCAACCTATCTGGTTGGGCTAGGAGGGATCTTCGGCTACCACTTCCTCTACTTCACGGCCTTTCGCTTCGCCCCTGCGGTTGAGCTGAGCCTGATCAACTACCTCTGGCCGCTGCTGATCGTCGTCCTCTCGCCGCTCTTCCTAAGACGCACCAGACTCCACTTGAACCATGTTATCGGCGCCGTGGCCGGCTTCAGCGGTGCCGCCTTGATCGCCTCGGGCGGGCGGTTCCGCCTTGATCTCGTGCGTTTTCAGGGTTACCTGCTCATGGTCGCCGCAGCGCTGACATGGGCGGTGTACTCGTTGATGACCAAACGCCTCGCCCCCTTCCCGACCTCCGCCGTGGGCGGCTTCTGCCTGACGACCAGCCTCCTGGCTTTCGCCCTGTGCGCGCTTGAGGGGCAGCTGCCAGCCCTGGCCACCGTGACCGGGAGGGACATCGCCTTCCTCGTCTTTGGCGGGCTTGGCCCCATGGGGGCAGCCTTCTACGCCTGGGATGCCGCCCTGAAAAGGGGAGATCCCCGGGTCATCGGGGCCCTGGCCTACCTGACCCCAATGGCCTCCACCCTGGTTCTGGTCATCGCCGGTGCTGGGACACTGACGTGGGTGTCGGGCGTTGCCCTGGTCCTGATCGTCGCCGGCGCGGCCATCGGATCCCTGGAGCTGGGCCACCCTCCGCGCCCCTCGTAGCAGGCGACGAACGGCCGCCTTGCCGGTAGAACCGAAGCTGTAATCCCGGGGGCATAACGCCATCCGCATCAGATGGCGACGTTGCTGGCTGCACCTTGCGCACCCGGTCCCGACCCCTCATCGGGAGCATCGGTCTGGCGTCCTGGGCTTCCTGCGGGCGGGAAGCCGCGGGGCGGCGAGTTGCGCAGTCTCTCATGCCAGTTCCGAAAGCGAAACGCGTGGTCTGGACAAGAAGCGCCATATGGCGTAGAATGTGCGCCTGAAGGTTGCAGTCTAGTTCTGACTGGAAGTCGAAAGACCAAGGCCCGAGCTAACGCAGCTCGGGCCGACTTGGTTGAGGCCATGCGCTAGGCCGAGAAGACCGCCAAAGAACGAGACGCGCACCGAACATCTTTGTCGCCTAAAAAGGAGGCAGACACCATGACAGAGCGAGTCGTAGGCACGGTGAAGTGGTTCAACCCCGGCAAGGGGTACGGCTTCATCGAGCGCGAAGGCGGTCCGGACGTGTTCGTCCACTTCTCGGCCATCAAGGCCGAGGGCTTCCGAACACTGGAAGAGGGCCAGAAGGTCGAGTTCAGCATCGAGCAGGGCCCCAAGGGCCCTCAGGCGGCGAACGTCACCATCGTCTAGAACTGCCAGACCGCACAACAAAAGCCCCCGCTCAGGCGGGGGCTTTCTGTTTGCGCCCGGCCCACCTGCCGCCGGAAGGCGCCCTGCGCGGTTCGTGGGCCCTTCGACAAGACATCCTGGGAGCATCCGAGAGAACCAGGCGGCGGGGCCCAAGGCCCTTTGAGACATGCGAGAGCGGGGCGCCCGCCGAAGATCATTCTGGGCCTGCAACACCGCGCCATGACACCTGAAGACGAGACCGCCTGGGCACTCCCAGGCGGTCTGGCGGGGATGAAGGGATTCGAACCCTCGGTCTCTGCCTTGACAGGGCAGCGTGTTAGGCCGCTACACCACACCCCCGAACGGCCGACAGTCTACCATACCGGTTTAACCCACGTCAAGGACATGGAGGAGGATGCTTCTCACGCGAGCGCCGCGCGGATCGCCTCGGCTGTCCGCTCCACTCCGGCGTCGTCAAC
>CAYQUY010000302.1:0-3626 GCA_964420755.1 uncultured Anaerolineaceae bacterium | reverse complement strand
CGTACAGCCTGGAATGGTTCTCTTGCGAGGCCGCCTTCCGCGTGGATGGAGGGGTGGTGTTGTCTGCCCCCAATCCCCCTCCCCCTCCTCTAGGTTTTGTCACCTGGATTGACAACCAGTACGCCGTCGCCTCGCCCCTCAAGGGCTTTCGATTCGGCGTCCTGCCAACGCCGTATGCCCAGTGGCTAGAGATCGCAGGCCTGCAGATCGAGCGCCTCTGAGGCGAGACAGCCGCGGGCGGGATGATGGATGCGGCACGAGGAGGAGTCGCATGCGCCACCGACCTTGGGTCGTTGTCCCGGCATTGGTCTTGGCTGCGCTGGCATGCGGAAACGCGAGGCCTGGCGCGACGACAACGGCGCCTGCGGAGCCAAGCAGCACAGCCCCTTCCCTGGCGACCTCCCCCGCGCCATCTCCCCGTCTCACTCTCGGGATTGAGTACGCGCCACCACAGCTGGCGGAGGCCTTCCGCGGCTCCGGCGCCGTCTCAGCCAAGCCCTACCCCAGTGATGGCGACTGGCAGAACATCCAGTCCGGACCTGAGGCCGCCTATGACTGGGACAGGATCGACCGGTACGTGCAAGCCTACCAGGAGGCTGGCTTCACACACCTGACCTTGATGATCACTGCCAGAACCTCTTGGGCCGCCAGCGACCCCCCTCGCCTCGGCCACCCGGGCGACTTCTTCCCCCGCCCCGAGTACGAGGACGACTACGCGGCCTACGTCCAGGCATTCGTCGAGCGATACGATCTCGACGGCGTAGAGGACATGCCCGGGCTTCGCTCTCCCGTCACCCTCTTCGGATTCGAGCCCGAGTACTCGACGTATTGGCCAGGCGAGGCCGATTCCTACGTGCGTCTCCTCGCCCTTGCCTACCCCGCCGTCAAGGCCGCCAATCCGGAGGCGCAGGTGATGGCCGCCGGGCTGCTCATGACCGACGTCTTCAACGGCTATCCCACCCCCACCGAGGTCGAGGCGCGAATGCGGGACCCAGATCCCCGTGTCTTCGACAAGTCCCCCGCCGACATCGCCTTGCTGCTCGACCACCCCGAGCTGTTCGACGTTGTCGACTTCCATTCCCTTGGTGACTACACAGAGATCGTGCCCACCGTGCGCTGGCTCCGGGAGCAGATGGCCGCTCGGGGCTATGATCGCCCGATCTGGATTGGCGACAGCTTCAGCGGCACAGGCCTCAACGGCTGGGGGCCAGCCACATGCCCCGCTCGCCCGAACAGCGGGCTGCTCTGCTACCCGGCGACCGAGGACAATCGCTGCCTTGTGGCAGAGACGCTCGAAGCCCTGGCCAGCGAATCACATCCAGAGCACGCGGCGGCCATCGCCTGGATCAGAGCGGAGACGGCGGCAGGGTTGGTGCGCAAGGTGGTGGTCGCCGCAGGGGAGGGGCTGGCCGGCATCAATGTCGGGAATGTCGAGGACTGGGAGCCCTTGATGCTCACGCAGGGTGGCGCCGGGACCAGCCCCTGGCAGGGCATGGTTGACCGCAACCTCCTCACCCGGCAGTTCCAGGGATACCGCCCGGCCTACTATGCCCTTGGCCAGGTGGGCGACGTCATCCAGCGCTACACCGCCGTCGAGAGGATGGCCGGATATGACGACCACACCTACGTCTACCGCTTCTCATTCGATGACGGCGGGCAGGTCATCATCGCCTGGGCGGATACGGGGCTCTGGCTCCCGGGCGAACCCATGCGGGTGACGCCCGTCCGCATTGCGGTTGGCACTGATCGGCCGGTGCGCGTCGAATGGACTGTGACCGAGGGCGACGAGGCGGTGAGCGAGGAGATCAGCCCAACAGGCGGTGAGATCACGCTCTCCCTGGGGCAGATCCCTGCCTTCATCTGGAGATAAACGAGAGGCCCAGCATCTTGTAGAAACCGGGCATCCCGCCCGGTCACCCCTCAACCGCCTCCCTGGCTCGTTTCACGGCCTTACCTCGTTCACGCGTATCGAGAATCCGCTTGCGAATGCGGTAGGCGGCGGGCGTCACCTCGAGCAACTCGTCCTCCCCCAGATACTCGATGGCCTCGTCCAGGCTGAGTCGGCGCGGCGGGGTCAGACGGACTTCGATGTCTTTGGTCGACGCGTGGACGTTCGTCAGGTGCTTCTTCTTGGCGACGTTGATCGTCAGGTCCCCTGGCCGCTGCTGCTGTCCGACGACCATGCCCTCGTAGACCTCGAAGCCGGGGTCGATGAACAGGACGCCCCGGTCCTCAGCGTTCTTCAGGCCATAGGTCGTGGAAACCCCGGTTTCCCAGGCGACCAGAGAACCGAAGTCCCGCTCCTCCATCTTCCCGGCGAACGGCCGGTAGCCATGGAAGAGCGTGTTGAGCACGCCAGTGCCCTTGGTCGCGGTCAGGTACTGGTAGCGGAAGCCGAGCAGGCCACGGGTAGGGACGACGTAGGTCAAGTGCGCCGTGCCACCGACGCCTGCATGCAGCAGGTTGGTCATCTGCCCGCGGCGTTGGCCTAGCAGATCCACCACGGTCCCAACATGCGATTCGGGCACCTCCAGGTGGACTTCCTCATAGGGCTCCAGCGTCTCTCCGGCTTCCCCTTGTTTGTAGATTACCTCAGGCCGCGAGACCTGGAACTCGTAGCCCTCGCGCCGCATGGTCTCGATCAGGATTGCCAGCTGGAGCTCGCCGCGCCCGGAGACCACGAAGGCATCGGTGCTCTCCGTCTCCTCGACACGCAGGGCCACGTTGTGGACCGTCTCATCGAACAATCGCTGGCGCAGCCGCCGCGAAGTGCCCCACCTGCCCTCTCGACCTGCGAAGGGTGATGAGTTCACACCGAAGGTCATCCGGACGGTTGGCTCCTCCACCCGGATCGGGGGAAGTGCAACGGGCTGGTCGGCGTCGGCGATCGTCTCCCCGATGCCAACGCCCTCGATCCCTGCCACGGCCACGATCTCCCCGGCCTCGGCCGACTCGACCGCCAGGCGCTGCAGCCCCTGGTGTACATACAGGTAGCGGACGGTAGCGGAGGTGACACGTCCGCGGACGTCAATGCGCGCCACTGGCTGGTCAAGGCGGATCCGGCCAGCGAACAGCCGTCCCACGGCGATGACGCCCTTGTACTCATCGTAGCCCAACGTCGTTACCAACATCTGGAGCGGAGCCTCGGGATCGGCCGTCGGCGCGGGTATGTAGTCCAGGATGGCCTCGAAGAGCGGCTGGAGGTCTGGGCCCAGTTCAGGGGTCAGGCCAGCCTGCTGCGTCAGGGCATTGGCGTAGACGATGGGGAAGTCGGCCTGGTCGTCGCGAGCGCCGAGCTCGATGAAGAGGTCGAAGGTGCGATTGACCGCGTCGACCGGATCCGCGTTCCTGCGGTCGACCTTGTTGATGACGACGATGGCCTTGTGTCCCATTTCGAGTGCCTGGCGCAGGACGAAGCGCGTCTGAGGCATTGGCCCCTCGGCGGCGTCGACCAGGAGCAGGACCCCGTCGACCATATTCATGACGCGCTCGACCTCGCCGCCGAAGTCGGCGTGCCCGGGCGTGTCGACGATGTTGATGCGGACGCCCTTGTAGATGACGGCCGTGTTCTTGGCCAGAATCGTGATGCCGCGCTCGCGTTCGAGGTCGTAGGAATCCAGGACGCG
>CAYQUY010000301.1:782-3627 GCA_964420755.1 uncultured Anaerolineaceae bacterium | reverse complement strand
CGGAGGACATGGAAGAGGCCCTCACCGACAGCGTGGGCCACGGCGTACTTCTCCCGCTTCAGTCCGTAGGTTCCTGCGACCACGCAGCAATCGGATTCGGAGAGCTCGAACTCCAGGCCCGGAATCCGGCGCAGCACCTCGACGGCCGGAGTCCCGATGCCGTGGGCCTTGAGCTGGCAAGGGGCATGATACAGCGCCCGGGCCTCGACCCTGCCGAAGCTCAGACGGTCGAGGGCGTCTTGCAGGCGAAGCCCGAGGAACTCGAAGAAGTCGAACGTGTTCTCGGCGAGCGTCTCTACGTCGTCCCCACTGAGGCCGAGGACGGAGCGATAGTCATGCTTGAGGGCCAGTGTGCAGGAGGTTGACGTGCCCACGACAGGAATCCCGGCCTCGATGAACGGGACGAGCCAGTCGATGTTGGCGCGGGCGTACTTGCGAGCCGCGCCGAAGAGGCCGTTGGATTGCAGAGGCAGACCACAGCAGCCCTGGGGCGGCACGACGACCTGACAGCCCAGCCGCTCCAGAATGGCGATCGTCTGCTCGCCGAGCTGCGGCTCATAGTAGTTGGTCCCGCAGCCGTGGAAGTAGGCGACTGTCAACCCTTTGCGCTCTTCGGGCGCTGGGGGCTGGTTGACGCACCGGCTACCTACTCGCCGCCGGAACGGCTTGCCGACGAAGGCGGGCATCGGGGCGTGTCGGCTGATGCCGATGGTCTTCTCCATGACCCAGCGCACGGGCTTCATGCGCATAGCCAAGTTCCCCAAGGGCGCCACCGGCGCCCCCAGCTTGCCCAGTAGGTCGGGGCGAGAAATCAGTTGGTCTCGCAACGGGGCATGGCCCTGCTCGAGGAGGCGGGCCTTGGCCAGAATGTTGATCTCGGCGACGTTCACCCCTTGCGGGCAGACGCGCGTGCAGGTACCGCATCCCGAGCACCAGGCGACTGACCGATCGGGCAGGGGCAGCTTTGGATGCCGGTACCGCTCGGCCTGCGGGCCAACAGCCTTCGGGCCGAGGAACTGGTCGGTGGCGGCCGCAACCGGACAGCAGGCCGTGCAGATGTTGCACTTCAGGCACAGGTCGGTCGTCAGCGAAGGCTGGTTCATCCCAGGGCTGCCTCGACCGCACGGTAGGCCGTCGCCAGGTCGATGCCTTGCCGCGATCCCTCGCTGCCCCGGTCGCACCCGGCCAGAATCCCCCCGGCGGCGTAGAGGTTCTCGAAGATCGGCGCGCCGTCCGGCCCGGTCGGCTTCATGTCATCACCAACGGCGAGGCCGAATCCGGCGTACGGCTGGTCCTCGAGTGGCGAGGCCGCCGTCCAGCGGGTCCGATCCAGGTCGGCGACCACCGGCAGGTCGAAAACCGACTCCTGGACCCGGCCGTCCTGGCGCGTGACCAGGCCACCATGCAGAATGCCGCCTGTCGCCAGCAGCACCGCGCCTGCCTCGTACAGGCGGGGTCCCCCGACCGTCTGGGCCACGACGCCCGAGACGCGCCGGCCACCGCTGCGGCCATCGACGCGCCCGATCGCCATCGAGCCTTCGATGAGGTTGGCGCCGCGAGCAAGAGCGTCCCGGCGCAGCAGACGCTCTAGCCTGATGCCAGGGACCGAGGGCGGCAGGGTGGGTATCTCAAACAGTCGGACCCCAAGCCTCTCCTCTAGATCCTTGTGAGCCTTGGCCGAATCCTCGAAGCCGATCACAGCCGGCAGTCCGAGCCGCTGGACGCCCGTCAGACGAGGCTTCCAGGCTCGGGCGAGCTGCTGGCGCTCCTGGGGGTCGTCGAAAAGCCGGGCGAGATCGATGGCGTACGCGTCTCGGCGTTGGGGTGCCTCGAGGACCGGAAGCTCCGGCACATGAGTCGCCGCGAGACCGGCGCTGCGCAGACCGTCCGCCACCAGGCCGGCAAAGAAGTCACGGAAGGGTTCCAGCCCGGCGATGGCAATGTCACCCCCCTGGCTGGCCTCGCCAGCTGTCATCGAAAGGGGGGCCATGCAAGTCGCGCGCAATGAGCCCAGGGCAGTGGGGAGTCGCAGAACCTCGGACAGGTTGCCGACGTAGGGCAGGCCGCCCTCGAATGCGATCTGGCGAAAGGTCTCCAGGGCAGCTTCCAGGGCGGGTCGCCCCGCTCGCGCGTAGGGATGGGCTTTCCGAGGCCGGCGAAAGACGGACACCGAGCCCGCGACATCGATGCAGCCGTGGGAAAACTCGAGGCCCCCGCGGCCGAAAGTAATCAGGATGACCTTGGCGCCACGGCGGGCGGCCAGTGCGGCTGCGTACAGGCCGGTCAGCCCTGCGCCGACAACGATCAGATCAGTCATTGGGATCGCTCGGCCGGGATCTGGCGCGCCTCGAAGAGCTCAAGATACAGGCGCCGCGTGAACTCCATCTGCCGCAGACCAACGCCCCAGGCCACAGGCCGGAGCCCACGCCAGCGCTCCTCCAGGAACCGACGCAGCCACGGGAGGGATGCGGGTGGACGCGAGAGGTCGTGGGCGATCCCGGTGGCCCGGTATCCGCAGAAGCCAGCTTGGCAGGGTCCCGCCCCAAGCCGCAAGTCCCGGCGGACGTCGTCCAGCTCCTGGGTTTCGGCAGACTGCAGGGCAGCCTCCAGATCCTGACGCGTCACAAGCTCGCACTCGCAAATGACCTCCGCGCTCGACGGCCGTGGAATCTGCGGCTTGCTCTCCTCCAATCGCTTCCAGCGCTCCGGCAGCGTGAAGTGCGTCCGGCCGGCTTCCTCAAGCGGGGTCTCCGCCGTGCGGCAGGCCGCTTCGATCTTCAGGCGACTGCAGACGACGTCCATCGTCTGCTCCGCCATAAGCCGGAAGGTGGTGAGCTTTCCGCCA
>CAYQUY010000301.1:0-772 GCA_964420755.1 uncultured Anaerolineaceae bacterium | reverse complement strand
CCCCGTCACGCTCTCCGTGGTCGAGGATCACGTGCGCCCGCGGCAGCAGCCGGGTCTTGTCGCCTGCCAGGTCCGGTCGGTAGAGTGCGCGCACGCCCGCCCAAACGCGCAGGGCCCGGTGCGACGAAAGCCCAGGGATGAGCACCTCGCCTTCGGCTAGGAGCAGGTCCACCTCCCAGGGCTCGATGGTCAGTTGGCGTGGGTCGGTGACGGGCACGTCTGTCGTTCCCAGGACGGCAACCGTCCCAACCGGCACGATGATGTCCCCGTCCGAGGGTGGCTTGAGCCGGTTGACGACCGTGTTGACCAGCCGGGTGGCCATGGCCACCATCGTCCCCTTGCCCAGGGCGATCGGCAGCTGGACGCCGGCCATCCCCGCGATCTCCCCCGACCAGGGGCCTGAGGCGTTGACCAGAATCTCGGCCCCGATCGTCGCCGTCTCGCCCGTGGCCAGCGAGGTCACGACGACGCCGGTCACCCGGCCGGCCTCGACCAGGATGCGCTCGGCGCGGTGGCGCAGCAGGACCTGCCCGCCGGCCTGACGGATTGCGTTCACGAGATCGTGGAGGAGGTCAAAGGAATCCAGCGAAGCATCGCGGACCAGGAACGCCCGGACCAGTCGTGGATCGAGAAGGGGCTCGCGCCGCACCGTCTCGGCCGGCGTGATCTCCTCCGCCGGAACGCCGAGATCGAGGCAGGCGGCGTACCAGCGATCGGGGAAATCGAGAGGATCGGTCGGCGCAGCGACGAACAGGCCACCGGTGTCCTCGAT
>CAYQUY010000300.1:0-3629 GCA_964420755.1 uncultured Anaerolineaceae bacterium | reverse complement strand
GGTAGCGCCACATCAGGCCGAACATCGCCACCAGCAGACGTGGGATGCGGATCGCCCTCATCGCTTGCAGCAGATCGGGGAAAGGCGTCGAGGAAGCCAGGACAATCGCCGCCTGGACCGACAGCCAGGATTTGAGAGCCACGCTGACGAAGTGCGCCAGTCCCTCTGCAGTCGGGCTCAGCGTCCATCTGCCCAGAGGGAGCGAAACCAGGATCGTCCCCTCGATGGTGAAGATCACGGCCAGGGCCGCCAGGACGAACGGCAGGGCCAGCGCGGCGCGCTTGAGCACAAAGACAACGCCTAGCCCCGAAAGGATCTCAACCGACAGGATGACCGAGAGCAACAGCACGTAGCCCGGCCAGGCCCCCACCGGGGTGATGGCCGCGGTCGCGATGAAGGCCAGCGTGAGAACAAGCTTCACGCGCGGGTCTAGGCGATGAATCGGGCTGCATCCCGGCCGATAGGGATCCAGGAAGTGAATGTGCATCAGCAACCTAGAGGCCGAAGCGACTCTTGCCCCAATGAGAAGCGGTTCTCGTTTGCCCTGGAATAGGGAGACTACGCCTCCCGCGCGCCGGTGGTACCCGACACCCAGCGCCACGCCAAAGACGAGCGCCACCCCGAAGATCCCGGCCGCGATGGTGGCCAGGGTGCGGTGCACCGTGGCAATGTTGAGCCCCGGGAGCGGCCGACGTGCCGACCCGAAGACCTCCTGCGCCGACAGGTGACCTTGCATGTGGGCGATGGTCTCCAGGATTACCCCCCCCGCTGGGGAGTAACCCGGAAACCGGAGAGGCGGAGCGCACTGGAGAGGCGTTCACCACAGGACATCTGCGGTGCCGCGTAGTTGCGACGCGTTGCAGGTAGATCCTACGACAGACCCGGGGCAATCTCGAGTCGGTATGCGGCTTAACGCCATGTGGGACTGTCGGGTTCCTGCTTGCCTCTCGCCCTGTCCCCTCCCCCTGCGGTTTCCCTACCGGTGGACAGGCGTTGCCACGCAGGGGGAGGCCCTCCGCTCACCTGCGCTTGCATGCAGGTGCAAGTGTCGCTACGGGCTGCGGCGCGAGGGCATGGGGGGTCGGGGGTCCGAGGCCCTCTCCTGCTGCGGCCAGCGTCACGACATCGATGTGTCTAAACGCAATCGGTTGGCGCGTGCCGGACCTGCATGTCAAGCCTGGAATCGACCCATGCCTCTCTGCGCTCGAACAGTTGTAGAATAGGGGCTTGTCAAACCGACCAAGCTTCAGACGAGGAGCTATGGCAAACGACGAGGATGATCGTTCAGGCAGAGCTGCCGATCACGAGAAGAGGGTTGTCGCCCTCAGTTCAGTGATCGCGGCTGTGTTCCTCACGGGCATAAAGCTGCTCGTCGGCCTGCTGACGGGAAGCCTGGGTATTCTCTCCGAAGCTGCTCACTCCGCCCTCGACTTGGTGGCCACGATCCACCCTGAGCGCTGCTCCGCCTGCCGAACCTGCAACAACCTGTGCCCCTTCAACCCCATCGAATACAACGAGGCCGAAGGGGTGACCTATATCAACGCTGCCCTGTCCAAGGGCTGCGGCACACGTGTGGCAGCCTGCCCGTCCGGCGCTATCACCGGGGCCCACTTCAGCAATGAGCAGATCTTCGCCGAGCTGGGCGGCCTGCTCTTCGATGCCGACGGCGCCGGGGTCAAGGCCCCTGTGGCCGAGCCGGTCGCCGCATAGGGAGGAAGACGAGCATGAGCCAAGAACCCTTCGAACCCAAGATCGTCGGCTTCCTGTGCAACTGGTGTTCGTATCGGGCGGCCGACCTGGCGGGCACATCACGCATCAAGTACGCACCCAACGTCCGCACCCTGCGGGTGATGTGCAGCGGGCGCGTCGATCCCACCTTTGTTCTCAAGGCCTTTGCCCAAGGCGCCGACGGCGTCATGATCGCCGGCTGCCACCCGGGCGAGTGCCACTACCTGGAGCAGAACTACAAGACCATTCGCCGCTTCGCCATGCTCAAGCACACGCTGCGGGCGCTCGGAATTGAGGAAGAACGGCTGCGCCTGCAGTGGGCTTCCGCCGCCGAGGGTGTCCAACTGGCGGCGGCGGTGAACGAGATGGTTGAGCAGGTCCGCGCGCTGGGCCCGCTTAACTGGCGGGAGCGTTTCGCCGAGAACGACAACGTCCGCCAGGCTGTGGAGCGGATCGCTGAAGAACACGCCCAAGCCATGGAGGTGCCTGTATGAGCGACAAGGGCAAGCTTGCACTGTACTGGGCTGCCTCGTGCGGGGGCTGCGAGATTGCCGTCCTGGGGATCGATGACAAGATCCTCAAGGTGGCAGAGGCCTTCGACATCGTCTTCTGGCCGTGTGTGGTCGACGCCAAGGTGCGAAGCGTCGAGAAGATGCCCGACAAGGGGATCGACCTGTGCCTGTTCAACGGGGCAATCCGCACCAGCGAGCAGGAGTACATGGCCCGCCTGCTGCGGCAGAAGTCGAAGGTGCTGGTCGCCTTCGGGTCATGCGCCCACGAGGGCTGCATCCCCGGCCTGGGGAATGTTGCCAATCGCGAGGAGATCTTCCAGGTCGCCTACCAAGACACGCCCAGCACGGTCAACCCGCAGGGCGTCCGGCCGCAGACCGAGACCGAGGTCCCCGAGGGCACCCTGTATCTGCCCTACTTCTACGACACGGTCAAGACGCTCGACCAGACCGTCCCGGTCGACTACTACCTGCCCGGCTGCCCGCCCGAGCCGGAGCGCATCTGGGACGCGTTAACGGCGATCCTGACGGGCAACCTCCCACCGGCCGGCTCGGTGATTGGAGCCCAGACGACCGTCTGCGACGAGTGCCCACGCAAGCGCCAGGAGAAGAAGATCAAGGAATTCAAGCGCACCTGGGAGGTCATCCCGGATCCAGAGATCTGCCTGCTCGAGCAGGGCATTGTCTGCTGCGGGATCGCCACCCGGGCCGGCTGCGGAGCGCTGTGCCCGAGCGTTGGTTCTCCGTGCATCGGCTGCTATGGTCCCAATGCCGGCGTGGTGGATTTCGGCGCCCGCATGATCTCCGCCCTGGCGTCGGTGATCGACTCCAACGATCCGGATGAGATCCAGGCCATCATCGAGAAGGGCATCCCCGATCCGATCGGATCCTTCTATCGATTCGGCCTGGCCCACAGTCATCTGCGCCGAAGCGCCCTGCCGTTCCTGGGCAAATCGACTGGCGCAACCAAGACCGCTGGCGCGGCCTGACGAGGAGGCGTACCCAATGAAACGCATTTCGATTGATCCGATCACCCGCCTCGAGGGCCACGGCAAGATCGACATCTTTCTGGACGAGCAGGGCGAGGTCGCCAACGCCTACCTGCAGGTTCCGGAGCTGCGCGGCTTCGAGCGCTTCTGTGTCGGCCGTCAGGCCGAGGACATGCCCAACATCACAGACCGGATCTGCGGCGTCTGCCCCGAAGCGCACCACATGGCTTCCACCAAGGCGCTCGATGCCCTCTTCCATGTCGATCCCCCGCCCACGGCCAAGAAGCTGCGCGAGCTGTTCTACAGCATCTTCTTCGTCACCGACCACACCACCCACTTCTACGCCCTGGCCGGCACCGATTTCGTCGTCGGGCCGGACGCGCCACCCCTGGAGCGAAACATC
>CAYQUY010000299.1:0-3631 GCA_964420755.1 uncultured Anaerolineaceae bacterium | reverse complement strand
GTCTTCAAGTGGACGGCGCACCCCGCGGCCGCGGCCGGACTGGGCACGCTTGTGCTCAGCATCGTCGCCAATGGGATTGATTTCATCCCCTGCGTGGGCTGGCTGGCTCCGTTCCTGGTGACCCTGTTCGGACTGGGCGCCGTGGTCCTGACGCGCTTCGGCAGCCAACCCTACCTTGGCCCGGCCAGCCCACGCAGGGGATGAAATCAATCCCATTGGCGACGATGCTGAGCACCAGCGTGCCCAGTCCGGCCGCGGCCGCGGGATGCGCCGTCCACTTGAAGACGGTCGCCAGCCTTCGCCCGATCTCCAGCCCAAGCCCAATCCAGCCGAAAGCGACGGCAACCGCCAGGGCCATCGCACCAAGAATGCCCACGGCGCACAGGCAGATGCTGAGGACGAGAACGATCACCACCACGATGGACACGATCATGGCTGCCAGGCCGGTCACGCCAGAATACAGCGGCTGCCCGACCAGGGCTCTGGCCACCCGGTTCGTCGGCTCGGGGAAGAACATGACCACGAGTACAGCCAGCGCCGCCAGGATCAGGGTCTTGATCAGATAGCTGAGAACCGAGGTCAGCGGCGACACCGAGAAGTCCCAGGCCCAGTAGGGGATGTGCGTCGGGCCCACGAAGGGCAGCTCGATCGAGGGAATGTCCGCCACCTCGACGGCCATGTCCCGGCCTTCGACGACCGCCCCAGGCGCCATGTCGACGACAGCCCCCATCCTCAGCAGGTCGCCGCGGATGACAGCCTGCGGACCCAGGCTGACCATTCCCCCGATGGCAGCCAAGTCGTGCTCCACCACGCCGTCCGCAGAGAGCGTGCCCCCGAACAGGAGAACGTCCCCAAGGACATGCGAGTTCTCGGCCAGGGAAACAACCCCACCGACGATGAGCAGGTCACCATCGATGGTCTGCCCTTCGCCCAGGGAGTACGTGCCTCCCCAGACGACCTTGTCGTCCTGCTCGCCTGCAGCCATGGCGTTGACCGGCAAGGCCAGGGAGATCAACAGAACCAAACATGCGAGAGCCAATATGCGTTTCATTTCGTCACTCCTCGAAATGCGTATCGGTATAGGGAACGAACCAGCAACGCGCCCATGCCGGCCAGGGCGACAGCGCCTGCCCCCCACAAAGCGCACGGCACAAGCAGCGCCGCATCGGTCAGCAGGTCTGCGAACAGAGACCGGAAGCTGAAGAGCCACAGCAGGACGGGCGTCAACAACTCCATAGCCTGGATGGCGAGGTGCGCCGGCGAGCGCACCAGGGCCAGGCCCTGGAGGGCCAGGATCGAGGCCAGCGCAAGCCCAGATCCGCCGGTGAGGCCCAGGACCGCCCACGCCTGGGCCCGGCTTGCCCGCTGCCGGCCCTCGGCCATCCGAACCTGCCAGCGGTCGGCGAAGCCCGGGGCCGGGGCCACGGTGGGAGCCGTTTCCAGTACACCGCGCACCTCCGCCCAGGCAGAGGACAGAGCCCGGCAGGAATCGCAGCTGGCCAAGTGCTCTCGGAGCTGGGCCCCCTGCTCCTCCGAGACCGCCTCTTCCCCAAGCATCCAGGCTTCAAATGGCTGATGGCTCATGGCGTCTTCCTCGCAGGGCGGCCATCTGCCGCTCTTGATCCAGCCAGCGCTGGGCCACTTCTCGCCGGGCCCGATGCAGCCGGCTCTTCACCGCGCTGACTGAAAGAGAAAGCGCTTGTCCGATCTCCTCGCACGACATGTCATACCAATAGCGCAGCACAATTACGGCCCGATCCTGATCCTCGAGGCGGCGGAAGATCTCATCAATGACCTCCCGGCGCTCGCGCACAGCCACACGCTCCTCGGGCCCCGGTTCGTTGTCCGAGTATCCCTGACCTGGCTCAAGGGTCTCCACCGATAGCACGGGTATCCGCCTACGGCGCAGGCGGTCGATGCAGTAGTGGGAGGCGATGGCCAACAGCCAGGTCGCAAAAGGCCTCTCGGGATCGTATCGCCCCATTCCCCGATAGGCCCGCAGGAAAGTCTCCTGCGCCGCATCTTCTGCCGCCGCCGGCTCGCCAAGAAGCCGGTAGCACAGGTTGTAGACCGGCGTCTGATACGCTTCGACAAGCACAGTGAAAGCCTCCGCCTCGCCACGCCGCGCGCGTCCCACACACTCATCCAGTTCAGCGCTCGCGGGCACTCTCACCGGCGGTCCTTTCGTCGGGGTTCACTCTATCCCCATATACGGGGAAACGGAGAAAGGGTTGCAGGCATTCGCCGGAGCCCGGGCCGAAGGTCCTTGCTCCGGCGAACAGAGACCGGCCTTGAGCGGCCAAAGCTTTCACGGGGGCTGGGGCGGGCTGCCGCCCGCGAACTACCTGGGAGGTGCCCGTCAGGCCTTCGGAAAGCGAGGGAGGACTGTAGCTGGCGAGGGGATCGTCGTGCGATCGCCCATCGCAAGCTGCGCCGGCGCCCTGCCCGCCTCTTTCGGCGCGCCCTGGTAGATGGCGATTGGCGTGCCCTCCGCCGTGCACTTCAGCTCGAGGTAGGCCTGCCCCAGCAGGTAGCCCTCGCGGTCGACGGCGCAGGAGGTCACGAACCCGATCACCCGGCCTCGCCGGTCGACGACCGGATCGCCATTGTGGGCCATGCGGACGCCCTTGTCGTCGAAGCGGAACCGCACGACCTCCCCCCTGCGGCGGGCCTCCTGCTCGAGGAAGGCCTCTCGGCCGATGAACCACGGCTTGTACGTCTTGACATAGGTGCCGAAGCCGGAATCGCCGACGCCCAAGTCCCGGGAGCCCGCCATCTCATGACCGTAGAGCGGCAGGCCGGCTTCTGTGCGAAGCGAGTCTCGCGCCCCCAATCCCACCGGCTTGAGCCCGAGAGGCTGGCCGACCTTCAGCAGCGCTTTCCACAGGGCCTCGCTGTCATCGGGGTGGACGAAGAGCTCGTAGGCGATCCGCTCGCCGGTGTAGCCGGTGCGGCTGACCACGAGATCGATCCCACCGAAAACGCCCTCGGTCAAACCGGCCCACTTCAGGTTCCTGATCCGGTCCGCCGCCTCCCTATCGCAGCCAAGGGCCAGGAGGATATCCCGGCTCTTCGGCCCCTGGAGGGCAATGTCGACCCGCATGTCCTTGCCTTCCTTCGGGTCCCGCAGGTTGCGCAGGCGGCAGTCCCGTCCGAAGGCCAGCGCCCACGGCCGCTGCCGATCCACCAGCACCTTCCCCTGTTGGACGGCGTTGAGCCAGGCCCAGTCCTTGTCGTCATTGGAGGCATTGACGACGATCAGGTAGGCCTCCTCCCGCCGACGGTAGATCATCGTGTCGTCGATCACGCGGGCATCGGGCGCGAGGAATTGGGTGTACAACGACTCGCCGATCTCAAGGGAGGCCACATCATTGCCGACGACGCTGTCGAGAAAGGCGCAGGCCTGTGCCCCTTCCACCTGATAGACGCCCATGTGGCTGACGTCAAATAGCCCGGCCGCTTGCCGCGTGGCCAGGTGCTCTTCCACGACCGAAGAGTACCAGACGGGCATGTCCCAGCCGGCGAAGGGGACCATCCTGGCACCCATGGCTCGGTGAGTGGCGTTGAGGGTCGTCTTGCGAGGCTCGGCGGCGGGCGGCTCAACCCAGGTGAACTCCGGCAGGGGCTGGCC
>CAYQUY010000298.1:0-3642 GCA_964420755.1 uncultured Anaerolineaceae bacterium | reverse complement strand
GCCGCGGGTGGCGAACGCCAGATTCTGCCCCGAATGTGGGACGAGGCTCTAGAGCATGGGGGCCGGTTGTCCTTCTCGGGCCGCTCGGATGCAGGGGGTAAGAGCATGCCAATGACCGGGATGCCAGGCCGTCCGGCTTGCCGAGAGTCCTAGGCCTCGATCTCCCGAGAAAGCGCGGAGCCAACCGGGTTCGCTACCCCGGGCTCTCCTGTTCGGCGGTTCTGAACCCCGCTGGCGACGGAGCGGGCCCAGAGGCAGCGTCACCTTGGTAGCCTCGACCCTCTCATCCCCGGGCAAGTTGCACCAGGAGTTGGGCTTGATGAAAGCGGGCAAGGACTATATCGGCCTGGGTGTGGGGGCGATCATCCACGACGGCGCCGGGCGGATCCTGCTGCTCCGGCGGGCGGGGTCGCTGGACGCCTCGCGCTCGACGCTCGGCATGTGGTCAAACCCGGGCGGCGAGGTTGACTTTGGGGAGACGGTGGAAGAGGCGGCCATTCGCGAGGCGCGCGAGGAGCTTGGCGTTGAGATCGAGATCGAGCGCCTGATCGGCTTCTCCGACCAGATCCTGCCGCGGGCCGGCCTGCACTGGCACCTCGTTGCCTTCCTCGCTCACATCCTCCGAGGTGAGCCGCGCATCCTCGAGCCCGACAAGGTCGACGACCTGCGGTGGTTCGCGGTGGCAGAGCTCCCGGCCAACTGCGGCCTACACCACGTCATCCTGCCGTTGGTTCAGCTGGGATGGATCTCGGACGCCGAGTACCGACGGCGGATGGAATCAACAGCCGAAAGCTGAGGACCGGCGGCGAGCCCCCGCTGTCTTGGTGGGGCGCGGCGGAGGCTGGCGGATCCCCCTGCGGCGTTGGGCGCAGGTCGGCGTAGCCCATGTCGAGCATCCAAGGGCACAAGTATGGGCCACCATACGGGTCCGGAATGGGGGGCTCAACGGGCAGGCCGTTGAAGCCTCGGAAGTATCCCTCTGGGCCGGTGAGTTGCCGCTGGGCTGCGGGTGAGAGCTGGGCATCCCCGATGGCGATAGCATGAATGTGGATGGGTGACCCATCGTAGAGCTCGTTGGGTTCTCGCAGCCAGGCAGCGAAGCCAGCCTGGCGCAGGGCGAGCAGGATGGCGTCGAGATCGTCAAATAGGATGTGTGACCAGTCGTTCAGATCGCGCACGGACAGGTCGACCGCGCCGCCGCCGTCGTGCGTGCCAAAACTGGCCGTCTCTCCGGGGGAGTAGGAGCCCTGGGTGATGGCACGGACGAGGTCGTGTGATCCGCCGTAGAGCTCCTGGGCGTACTCCAGCATCCAAAGGGTCCGCCGGTTCAGGACGAAGCCGCCAGTGGTTGTCACGCGGGTGTAGTCATCGGGAGGGCGCAAGCAGCCGTAGGGCGTAGCGGTGGGTGCTGGGGTTGCGGTCTGTGTCGGTGTGGCAGTTGGCAGGGGAGTGGCCGTCTGGGTAGGAGGCGGGGCGAGAGTGGGAGCGGGCGATGTGCAGGTGGGTGCGGGAAGAGGCAGGGAGCAGGACAAGGCGAGAGCGGCGCACAAGAGGACGACAGCCAGGCGAACCCGTGGCATCCTCGTCCTGACGTTGTTACCGCCTGCGCCTTGGCATGCACTCATGCGCCCAAGGTAGCACGGGCCGTCATCATAGGCAACCCTGCTGCAGGGTCTTGCAGTGCCAAGAAGCGGCGGCGCCCCCCTCGGAGAAGCTCCTCCGCGAGGGCGGCGCCGCACCCCCTGGGAAAGTCACCATGTATCACACCCACCCGCGGCCACTGGTCTATCCGACCCGATCCGGGGAAGCGACCGGGCTTCAGCAGCTTCTCACGCTACCCAGACGAAGCAGGCGGGCTGAGCGGCTCTTCGGGCATCAGGACCAACAGGACCAGGTAGATCAGGAGGCCATGACCGGCCAGAAGCACGCCGAGGACGAAGAGGATCCGCAGAACGGTTGGGTCGATGCCGAAGTACTTGCCCAGGCCGCCGCATACGCCGCCGATCATTCGCTCCTGTCGGGAGCGGTAGAGCCGTCTTGGTTCCGTAGACATGATGTGTTCTCCTCACTGCCGTATCTATGACTCATGTACGCTTGCGCAAGCTTCCGGTCGCGGCGAGCGAGGAAGAGGCGGAAGACCCTATACGTGAGTTGCCGAGACGCGGCGCTCGTCGCCAACCCTATTGGCACACTACCAGCCCCAGTGAGGCCATCCAGCGTGCCAAGGCGGGGTGGCGGGCCAGGCGGGGAAGCCGAGGCAGGACAGCTTGGCTGTCGTCGCAGAGGAACGCTGCCGGTGCGCTGCTGCGGGCCGTCGGCTCCACGAAGAGGAGATTCGGCCGCCCGGGTGAGGGCCACAGCCCGTAGAAGAGGTGCCCCGCGCCGTCAGGAAGCCGTCCGTACGAGAGGTTGTATGCGCGGACGCGCAGGTACCGGATCTCGTCCACGACCCTTCCGTCCGGCGCCAGGAGGCGAACCGTGTCCCCCGCATCGTTGAGGGTGATGTGCGTGCGGGAGTGGAAGTACACGGCAAAGGAGCCCGGGTCGATCGTGTCACCGGGCAAGGCGTACGGCTGGGAGCCGCCGTTGGCGACGTCATCCAGCATCCATCCCCGCAGGTAGACTGGCTCCGGGCCAAGGTTGTAAAGCTCGATGAACTCGTCGCCGGTGGTCACACCGCCGGTGCCCTCCCAGTCGTAGTGAGGGCGGATCAACACCTCGTTGACCACGACGCGGCCGGGGATCCAGGTGGGGACCGGCGTCGGGAAGAAGAGGCTGTTTACCTGGCGGGGCGTGCCGGCGATCGGAGCGCCGGCGGCGTCGCGACCGGCGCCGTGATGCCCCGTGAAGGTCCCCCAGTTCCCTGATCGGTCATCTCCCCCTCGGCGCTCCATGCTCGCCTTGGTGCTGGCGCTACCGGCCGGCCACCCGCCCCCGTCGGCGTTGGCGCTATCGATGAGCGCGCCGGTGGGATCTCGCAGCCAAAGGCTCTCGCCGCTGTTGCTCAAGCTGCCCGAGAAGAGCATATCTGCGGCGATGTCGCTGACGGTCATGTCGTCGGTCCGCTCGAGCAGGAAGTACCCCTGGGCGGGGAGGATCCCGGCGAGGCCTATCGTGATATCGTCCCCGTCGCTCAGGGTCCAGCCTGCAAGGTTGATCTCCGTCGAGCCGGGATTGAAGAGCTCGATCCATTCATCGCTGGACGAGGCGGCCGTTCCTGCCCAGGCAACCTCATTGATGAGCAAGCATTGAGGGGAGCAGGGTGTAGCAGCAGGGGTCGGCGTGAGCGTTGGGGCGAAGGCGGAGTTGGGTTCGTGGGGCGTGCCGGCGATCGGGTTCCCCGCGGCGTCGGTAGCGGAGCCGACGCCCCCGCCGTAGGTTCCCCAGCAGCCTGAGCAATCATCGCTGGCCTGGCGCTCCATGCTGGCATGAGCGCTTGCGTTTCCGGCGGGCCAGGCGCCGCCGGCCGCGTTGGCGCTGTCGACCACACCCCCCGACGGATCCAACAGCCACAAGCTTTCGCCAGCATTGTTCAGGCTGCCGGCATAGATCTGGTCGGCAGCGACGTTGGACACGGTCGTGTCGTCGGTGCGCTCGAGCAAGTAGAGGCCGTAGCCGGGAAGGACGCCGCTCAGACAAACC
>CAYQUY010000297.1:0-3647 GCA_964420755.1 uncultured Anaerolineaceae bacterium | reverse complement strand
GGCCCGATCCGGCTCCCCCGCCGGACCGGCCTTTGGCCTTCCTGCTGGAGGTGGGCACCGAGGAGCTTCCCGCGGGGGACTTGACCGCAGCGCTCGATCAGCTCAAGCCGGCCGTCGAGGCGATGCTGGCTGACCAGCGGCTCGACCACGGCCCTGTCCGGGTGATGGGGACGCCCCGGCGTCTCGTCGTCCATATCGGGGATTTGGCGCCGGCCCAGAGGGAGAGCGTTGCGCTCGTCAAGGGCCCTCCGGCGAGCCGCGCCTTTGACGACGATGGCCGGCCGACGCAGGCGGCGATTGGCTTCGCCCGCAGCAAGGGTGTGCCCGTGGAGTCGCTCCAGGCGCGGGAGATCGAGGGTGGAAGCTACGCCGTCGCCGAAGTCCGCGAGCCGGGCCTCCCAGCGGATGAGGTCCTGGGTCGAAGCCTGCCGGCGCTGATCGCGGGGCTGCGATTCGAGAAGCCGATGCGCTGGGGCGCCCCGGGCGTGTCCTTCTCTCGACCGATTCGCTGGCTCCTCGCCCTGCACGGCAAGCACGTCGTACCGCTCGAGTATGCTGGCCTCCATTCCAGCCGTACCACGAGCGGCTTACGTTTCATCACCCCACCGTCGTTCGCTGTCGACGACCCTGAGGGCTACTTCCGCCGCCTGGAAGCGCAAGGGATTGTTTTGAGCGCCGAGGCGCGGCGGGAGCGGATACGCGAGGATGTCCGGGTTCTGGCGGCCGAGGTGGGGGGTGCTGTGGCCGACGAGCCTGACCTGTTGAGTGAAGTGACGAATCTGGTCGAGGCCCCGACCGCGCTGCGCGGGTCGTTTGATGAGACGCACCTGGAACTGCCCCGCCAGGTTCTGGTTGCGGTCATGAGGAAGCATCTGCGCTGTTTCCCGGTAGAGCCCGTGTCCAATGCTTCGGCGTCAGGCGCCGTGGGGAAGGCCGAGCATGCGAAGCGGGGCGTGCCAGCAGCCGGCACCCAAGCACGTGGCACTCTCCTGCCTTACTTCCTCACCGTCCGCAACGGCGGCACGGAGGGGTTGGCCGGGGTCGCCCACGGCAACGAGCAGGTCCTTCAAGCGCGGTTTGCGGACGCGGCCTACTTCATCCGCCGGGATCTGGAGAAGCCGCTGGAGGCTTTCGTGCCGCGCCTGGCGACGCTGACCTTTCAGGCCCGCCTCGGCTCGATGTTCGACAAGGTCGAGCGGATCGTAAGCCTGACGGCCACGCTGGCCGGCATGCTTAACCTGGGGAAGTCCGATCGCGAGGTTGCCTTGCGAGCGGCCTACCTGAGCAAGGCCGACCTGACCAGCCGGATGGTCGTGGAAATGACGGACCTTCAGGGCGAGATGGGCCGGGAGTACGCGCTCCGATCCGGCGAGCCGCCCGAGGTGGCCCAGGCCATCTTCGAACACCACCTGCCTCGCTTCTCCGGGGATCGCATGGCGGGAAACCTTGTGGGCGTGACCGTCGGTCTGGCGGATCGGCTGGATACACTGATTGGCCTGTTCGCCGCCGGCATGCAGCCAACGGGGGCCAAAGACCCGTTCGCGCTGCGGCGGGCCGCTATCGGGCTGGTTCAGATGCTCATCGAGCGGCAGTTGCGTTTTGATCTCCGCCAGGGCTTGCAGCGAGCGGCCAGGGGGTTGCCCATCGCCGCGTCGCAAGACACTCTCGAAGAATGCCTGGCGTTCATCGTTGCCCGGTTGAAGGGTGTCCTCGAGGTGGACCACCGCTACGACGCTGTCGAGGCCGTGCTCGCTGTCCAGGGACATGATCCGGCTGGAGCGGCCAAGGCCGTCGAGGCACTTGAACGATGGGTCGCTCGCCAGGACTGGCCCGCCACGCTGCAAGCGTACGCGCGGTGCGTCCGCATCACCCGCGATCAGAAGCGGCGCTTCAAGCTTGATCACGGGAAGCTTGCTGAGCCGGCCGAGAAGGAGCTGTACGCAGCTCTCCAATCGGCCGAGGCCTCCAGCCGTCCTCCCGGTTCGGTTGATGACTTCCTCAGTGCATTCCAACCTATGATTCCTGCCATCTCTCGGTTCTTTGACGATGTCCTGGTCATGACCGAGCAGGAGACGTTGCGTCACAACCGCCTGGCCCTGCTGCAGCGGATCGTCGCCCTGGCGGACGGGGCGGCGGATCTCTCGAAGCTGGAAGGGTTCTAGGACCCGATTTCCGAAGTCCGCAGGACTTCAGAAGTCGGTGAGCCGCAAAGGGTTGCCGGGACCATGACCGTCGTCGATGAGGTCAAGGACCGCATTGATATCGTCGACCTGGTCGGCGAGACGGTGAAGCTGCGCAAGTCGGGGAAGAACTACACCGGCTTCTGCCCCTTTCACCCGAACACGCGCACGCCGGCCTTCGTCGTGTTTCCGGAGACCGGGACCTGGCGATGTTTCGGGGCCTGCAATGAGGGCGGCGACATCTTCCGGTTCGTCATGAAGAAGGAGGGCTGGGACTTCGGCGAGGCGCTGCGGTTCCTGGCCGAGCGCGCTGGCGTTGAGCTGCGACCGCGCACCGAGGCGGAGGAGGCGGCCGAGGAGGCCCACCAGCGGCTGCGGGAGCTGCTGGAAGCGGCGGTGACCTTCTACCGCCACAACTTGATAGAGACCCCGACGGGAGCCCCGGTGCTCGAGTATCTGCACCACCGCCACCTGGCCGATTCGGTGCTGGAGACCTTCGAGATCGGCTACGCCCCCCAGTCGTGGGAGGCGACGCGCACTTACCTCTCTGAGAAGGGATACGGCGAGAAGGAACTGGTCGAGGCGGGGATGGTGAGCGAGCGCCAGGGCGGGGGCTACCACGACCGGTTCCGCCACCGTATCATGATCCCCATCCGCGACGTCCGCGGGCGCATGGTTGGCTTCGGCGCTCGGGTCGTCAACCCCGAGGATGTCCCCAAGTTTCTGAACTCACCTCAGACGGTCCTCTTCGACAAGGGACGGCTGCTCTTCGGCCTGGACAAGGCACGCAAGGCGATCCGGGCGGCTGACCAGGCGGTGATCGTCGAAGGCTACATGGATGTCATCGCCCTGCACCAGGCGGGCTTCGCCAATGCCGTCTCCCCGATGGGAACGGCGCTTTCCGAGGATCAGCTCCGCCTGCTCAGGCGCTACACCCGGCGCATCATCCTCGCCCTCGACCCGGATGTGGCCGGGGACAAGGCAACCCTGCGCGGGCTGACGGTGGCCCGGGAGGCGCTTGAACGCGAGGCTGATCCCGTCTTCGACTCGCGGGGCCTGGTCAGATACGAAGGTCGGCTGGAGACCGACATCCGAGTCGTCAGCCTCCCCCAGGACAAGGATCCGGATGAGGTCGTGGCTGAGGATCCGGGGGCGTGGGGCAAGATCCTCGAGGGCGCCCAGCCCGTCGTCAACTATGTGATGGAGGTGGTCGCCCGAGGCCGCAACCTGGACGACGCGAAGGTCAAGGCCGAGATCGCTGGCCAGGTCTTGCCGCTGATCGAGGATGTGGCCAATGCGGTCGAGCGTGAGGCCTATCGGCAGAACCTGGCCCGCCGGCTGAAACTGGACGAGCGAGCGCTGGTGGCGTGGCGCCCGAGGCGGGGGCGGGCCAGCGGGCGTCGGGGCGCGCCGCAGGCAGAACCCCAGGAGGTCGCCGCGGTCCGGTCTCGAGACAGAGCTCTCCTG
>CAYQUY010000296.1:0-3653 GCA_964420755.1 uncultured Anaerolineaceae bacterium | reverse complement strand
GGGCCTTCCTCTTCCTGTTCCAGGGCCCGGTGTACTACCACCTGCTGGTCTGTGTGATTCTCGTCCTTTGGGGGTTCGACCGTAGGCGGCTGGGGCGGACTCTGGGGGTTGTCCTTGTGGCCTCTGTCTGGGCGGGCCTGAGCCGCGTCAACTGGTACCCCATGCCGGGCCTCCTGGCAGCGGCGCTGTACCTGCTGGAGGAAACGCCGCGCCAGTCGGGCATCCGCCTGTGGCGATACCTACTCGCCCCGGCAGCATGGGTTGTCCTGGGGGCGCTGACGGCGCTGGCTTCCGCCTCGGTCTACGTCGCCGTGTCGGGGAATGAGCCGAGCGCCTTTGAAACGAGCTTCACCTCCGGCCTGTTGTGGTACCGCCTGCTTCCCAACCCGACCTACAGCCTGGGGGTTCTCCCTGGCATCCTGCTGGTCTCGACCCCACTCTGGCTCATTCTCGTGTTGGGAAGGCGAGGCCAGCCTCGCCGTTATCGCCCAATCCAGCTTCTGGGGCTGGGCGCGATCCTGGCCGTGCTCTTCGCGGGCGGCTTGGTGGTCAGCGTCAAGATCGGCGGTGGCGGGAACCTGCACAACATGGACGCCTATCTCGTCCTGCTAATGGTGATTGCCGGCTACGCATTCCTCGGCGGCGCCCAGGAGACAGCAGTTCTCGGCCCGCCGGCCTCGCAACACGTGATCTGGCTGACCGCCCTGGCCATTGTGGTCCCGCTATCCTTCCTCGCCTCCGAGATGGAGTCCCTGCAACCCCGCGACTTTGGCCGTGCCGAGCGGGGCCTGGAGGCTATCCGGGCAGCCGTGGCGCAAACCGTCGACCAGGGCGGGGAAGTGCTGTTCATGTCGCAGCGCCACCTGCTCACCTTCCACATGGTAGAGGACCTCACGCTCGTCCCCGAGTATGAGCGGACCACCTTGATGGAGATGACCATGGCCGGCAACCAGGAGTACCTGGCGAGGTTCTATGCGGATCTGCGCCAGGGCCAGTTTGCCCTGATCATCGCCGAGCCGATGACGACCGAGCATAAGCTCCAGGAGTACCCATACTACGAAGAGGACAACCTGTGGTCAGACACGATTTCGCGCCACGTGCTCGAAACGTATCAGGCTGTCGACACACTGTCTGGGCTGGGGATCGCGTTCTATGTTCCCATCGAAGACCCTGAGCCGGCCCCCTGCGGGTGTACCAGCGTGCCGTAGGCAGGGAACAATGACGGCCGGGCGTTTCCGCTTGAGCAGGTGCTGGCCTGGGCGGGGGCAGGGTGGAGAGACCCACTTGACCTTGGACGGGGCCGGGTTATAATTCAGCAACTGAATATTGGGAGCGGGCATGGACGAGGCAGGTGAAACGCAGCATGCTCTGGGGCTGCTGGAGGAGATCGAGCGTGACCCAGACACCACCCAGGCGACCCTGGCCACCCGGCTGGGCGTCGCCGTGGGGACGGTGAACTGGCACCTAAAACGCTTGATCGCCAAGGGTTATGTCAAGGTCAAGCGAGCAGAGCGGCGCAAGCTGCGTTACATCCTGACACCGGAAGGTCTCGCCCTGCGCGCTCGGCTGACAGTGGCCTACGTGGAGCGATCGATGGCGCTCTACCGCCAGGCGCGGGAAGAGGCCCGTCGTGCCCTGGCCCTCGCCCGCGAGAAGGGCTACCGGTCGGTTTCGGTTGATGGCGACGGTGACATCGCCGATGTCGCCCGCCTGACCTGCCTGGAGCAAGGGATGCCAATCGAGGCGGATGGCCGGGACCCGCGGCGCGCTGTGCTTGAGGTTCGGGGGCAGAAGATCGTCCTCAGGGAGCCCGGAGCGGAATGAGGCAGCCGGATGCGGGGCCGTCCGAAGGACATGTCATCGTGACCGGGGGAGCCGGCTACGTCGGCTCGGTCTTGACCGGCCAGCTCCTTCGCCACGGATATTGGGTTACGGTCGTGGACGATCTGCACTACGGTGGCGAATCGTTGCTGGCCTATGTTCCCGAGCCCCGCTTCACATTCGTCCGGGCCGATGTCTGTCGTCCGGGGACGCTTCAGCAGGCGGGCCGGGCGGCGGCCGATCATGGGGCGCCTGCGCCTACCGCGGTCGTCCACCTGGCAGCCATCGCCGGATTCCCGGCTTGCGACGCCCTCGGCCGGGAGACGACCTGGCGCTACAACGTGGAGAGCGTGCAGCGGGTCTTCGACGACGCCGAGGCGATGGGCATCGAGCGTTTCGTGTTCTCCTCAACCTACAGCAACTACGGCGTGGGGGCCGATGGCGTCCTGGTCACCGAAGACTCGCCGCTCAATCCGCAGTCGCTCTACGCGGAGACGAAGATCGCGGCGGAGGACCTGCTGCTGCAGGCCGCCAGGAGCGGCCGCTGTGCGCCGCTGATCTTCCGCTTCGCCACCATCTTCGGCGTGTCGCCGCGCATGCGGTTCGACCTGATCGTCAACCAGTTCGTCCTCGAGGCCTTCACCCGGGGCGAGCTGCTGATCTACCAGCGGCACCAGTCGCGCTCCTTCGTCCACATCCAGGACATCGCCGCGGGCGTGCTTCTCGGGTTGAAGGCCCCCGTGGAAGACATCCGGGGGCAGATCTACAACCTGGGAAGCGAGGTCGGCAACCACACCAAGGACGGGATTGTAGACATGATTCGGCGCGCCCTTCCCGAGACCCGCGTGCTCTACAAGGACATGCTTGTGGGAGGGGACATGCGTGACGTCCGGGTCTCATTCGCCAAGGTGCGCCATATGCTTGGCTTCCGGACGGAGCGCAGCGTTGAGCAGGGGATTGGCGAGGTCCTGGGCCTGCTTCGTTCGGGGTTGATCCGTGACCCCCTGTCCGACCGGTACCGTAATGCGACATTCATCATCTCGTGAGCGATCATGGTGACAAAGCAAGGACGGAAGGGTGATCTGAGCGAACGAGGAGTTGGGAGGCCTGTTTTGGGAGGTAGGTCCCGGGCCGGCTGGCGATGGAAAGAGGATGCTCATGGGCGTCGATGAGGCAGCGCGAGACTTCTGGGCGCGTCGACGGGTGTGCGTGACGGGAGGGGCCGGGTTCCTCGGGTCCTATGTTCAGGAGGGACTCAAGGTCCGGGGCGCAAGGGACGTCTTCGTACCCCTGATTGAGGAGTACGACCTCGTGCAGCCCGAGGTTGTCCGGCAGGTGCTGGACAAAGCCCGGCCGGACGTCGTCCTGCACCTGGCGGCTCACGTCGGGGGCATCGGCGCCAACCGCGCCCACCCGGCTGAGTTCTTCTACGACAACCTGATGATGGGCATTGCGCTGATGCACGAGTCGTGGAAGCGGGGGGTGGAGAAGTTCGTTGCCCTGGGCACCGTCTGCGCCTACCCCAAGTTCACACCGGTTCCCTTCCGCGAGGAGGATCTGTGGAACGGTTATCCTGAGGAGACGAACGCGCCCTACGGCCTGGCCAAGAAGATGCTGCTGGTGCAATCCCAAGCGTACCGCCAGCAGTACGGCTTCAACTCCATCTTCCTGGTGCCGGTCAACCTGTACGGTCCACGTGACAACTTCAACCTGGAGAGCTCGCACGTCATCCCCGCCCTGATCCGCAAGTGTCTGGAGGCGCAGGACCGTAGCGAGAAGCAGGTCGTCATTTGGGGGGACGGCTCTCCGACGAGGGAGTTCCTCTACGCAGC
>CAYQUY010000295.1:0-3661 GCA_964420755.1 uncultured Anaerolineaceae bacterium | reverse complement strand
TTCGGCGATGCTCGGTCCCGTCTTCACGAACAGTGCGTAGCCTCCCCAGGCGATGTTGGCTTCCTCGTCGAAGGCGAGCGGCTCTCCGTTGAGCAGAATCCCGATCCTTTGGCCGAGGCCGATGACGGTGACCCTGGTGCGCACGCCCGGCGCGATCGCCTCGCTCGTCCCCGTGCTCAGAATCGCCGGATTGCCCTCGGCCTGGATCGAGGCCTCCCTCAGATCCCACCCGGCGGCGCGGCTTGAGTCTTCCGGCAGGACGATTTCAAACTCATAACACTCCCCTTCGGACTCGCGGAAGAAGAACAGAATGTGGGCCCCCGTCGTGGGCGTCATGCTGATGAACTCGTATCCAGCGACGAAGTCTGAGGTCCCGCCCTCCCAGCCGAAGCCGCACATATCGTCACCCTGGACCTGGCACCGAAAGACGTCGCCAGCCATCGTCGGCATGCCGAGAAAGCTGCTGGACGGCGGGGAAGAGGTGGAGAAGTCGTACTCGAAGACGGGCGGTTGCGAGGCAACGTATGCGAGGATGGGATTGGCGAAGGCGGTCAGCTGGCTTTGCCAAGTAGAGGAAGAGAGCGGCACTGGCGTGGGCGCGAGCTCCCAGCGGAAGACGCCCTCGGATGTGGCGGCGTAGAGGACGCCCGGGTTCGACGGATCGACAACGAGGGAGTAGACAGCAGTGTCGGCATCAAACCAGCCGAGAAGGGGAGCCCAGGTGGCGCCGTCGTCTTGGGACACATAGACGGCGGCATCCGTGGCGGCGTAGAAGGTGCCCGCGTCGGAGGGATCGACGGCGAGCGTGTTGATGAAGAGCGTCTCCAGCCCGTCGTTGCTGGGGCTCCACGACTGGCACCCATCCGTGCTGACAAGAACCCCTGCGCCCCGCGTGGCCACCAGGAGTCGATCGGGATCATTCGGGTCGATGACAGCGCGAGAGACGGAGCGCGACGGGCGTGCCGCTATCGGAGGGCAGGGTTCCCAGCTCCTGCCTGCATCGGTTGACCTATAGACGTCCCCGTCGCCAACGGCATACACCCGACTTCCATCACCATGGTCGAAGGCAAGCCTGGCGTCATGGATATCGTCCATGCCTGGAGCGAGTTGCCAGGATTGGCCGCCATCGGTAGAAAGGTAGGCAGGCTCGCCGCGGTCATAGGGAGAGGAATAGACCCATCCTTCGTACCTCGGGTGGACGGCCAGCCTGTCCGCGCCGCTGGGGGGTGCGGAACGCTCAACCCAAGTGGCACCGCCCTCCGTAGACTGCCACAAGCGCTCACCGTCGGTGGCGTAAACGATCTCCCCGTCGGGCTGAATAACCCACGACCGGTCGCTCAGGGAAGGCTCCTCTTCCCAGTCGAAGGCGTTCACGCTGGAGCGTATGACCTCGCCGGATGATAGCGTCGCGTAGAGCCTTTCCCCAGGTCCCGAGACGATCGTGAGATCGCTGTATGCCAGGGGCAGGCCGCTGCTCCCCTGCGCCCAGCTGAGGCCGCCGTCCATCGAGACGAAGACACCATTGGTTGTCCCCGCGTAGTAGGCATCCGCGCCGTCCGATGAGATCAGCAGGACTTCGAAGCCCGACGGAGGGCTAACATTGGTGAGGAGCTGCCAAGTCTCGCCGCTGTCGATGGTGCGCCGCAATCGACCGCCGCGAGCGCAGTAGGCCGTGGCGTCGCTCGCCGGGTGGGACGCCAGGTAAGGGCATTGAACATCCAGCACCTGACGCCACGTCTCGCCGCCATCGGAGCTGGCATATGTCACTTCATCTGACCCCGAGGAGACATACAGGTCCTGTCCTTCCAGGGGCCCAACCGCGAACTGACCGGGATTGATGTACTCGGCATCCAGCTCAAACAACTTCGTCCACGTCTGCCCTCCGTCGCGCGAGACATAGACGCCCGCGCCGTCGCCTGCCGACTCCTCCGAGGAGGTGGCGAAGAGGGAATCCTGCTGCGAGGGGTCCGCCACAAGATTGGTGAAATGGAAGTCCTGGGGAGCGCGCTCGACCCAAGTCTCACCACTATCAAACGACTGGTAGACGGAGCTGGCGTCGGCGAACCACAGGACCGGATAACGATAGGGGTCGAGCACGACCGCGCTGCCCCACCCGCTGAGGCGCTGCAAGTCGATCCCCTGATTGACCGGCTGCCAGGAGACTCCGCCATCGGTGGAACGATAGACCCCGGCGAATTCGACGCTGGCGAAGAGCAGATTCGGGTCCGCTTGGTGGACCGCCAGGGAAGTGATACGGCCTCCTCCAAGACCATTCCGGGCCGGGTGCCAGCTCTGGGCACCGTCGTCTGAGCGGTAGACGCCGGCGTGGGCGGTGCCCAAGTAGATCAGATCGGGGTTGGAGGGAACCCCGGCGATGGCCGTGATTTCGTCGTAGGGGAAGGAATAGTGAGGCAGATTCGGGTCCGAGAAAGCGGATGCATGCTGCGGCAAGGCCTCGAGCTCGGCGGCCAGTTCGGCGGGGACCTGTGGCTCCAGCTCATGGAACGGGGCAAGCCTGACGCCGCCGTTCCTCAGGTTGCCGACCGTCAGGTCGTCGCCGAACTCGCCCTCGACAAGACGGCGGATCGCCTCGGTGACCATCGCCGCGTAATCCTTCTGGGCGGAGGACAGGAGCACATCCCCGAACTCGGGGTAGAACTCCGCCCAATCCAGATCGACGCCGATGACATATGCTCTCTCTCTTCCTTGGGCGGCCTGGGCGGCGGCGGTCACATAGAGCCCCCCTACCGGGAAGAGGATGTCCGCGCCTTGGTCGAGGAGGGACTTGCCCGCCTGGAGCGCCAGGTCGGCATCTGAGAATGAGTCGAGGAAGAGACCCGTGTGAAAGGTCGGGTTCCGCCCGAGGACGACGACTTCGGCCGAATGCACCTCGTTGTAGTCCTCGACGCCTCGCGCGAAAGCGTCCATGTATACCGTCACGGCCGCTATGTCCATGCCGCCGAAGGTTCCCACCCGTCCGGTCTGAGTAACACCCGCTGCCAAGTAGCCAGCGAGGAAGGAGGCCTCCCACGTCTTGAATTCGATGCCCATCAGGTTGGGAACGGCTGGGTCGGAGGAGGCGTCAAGGACGAGGAAGGCGGCCTCCGGGCTAGCAATGGCAGCCGCGCGCATGGCATCCTGCAGGGGCCATTGGGAGACGATCAGATCGCAGCCTTCGGCGAGGAAGGCGTCGATGCGTTCGGCGACGTTGGTCTCGTCGGTCTCCTCGACGTATACGCCCTCGATGCCGTAGGTGGCCTGGGCAGCCTCGATCGCCCCCCAAATCGGTTTGATGTAGTCGTCTGTGATTCCACCGGCCGGGGTGAGGAGGCACACCTTGGCGCCGGAGGCTGCCATCGGTGCCGCGGCACCCAGGGAGCGGATCCACGGCTGGATGAACGGATTCCAGGCGGCGAGAACGGCGGCACCTAGGACGAGGGCCCCCACCATGCCGGCGAGCCCCAGCCGCGCCCGGCGGGAAAGGCGGATCCCCTTCCACTTCCACTTCGGCCGCGCCCGCCGCCGCGCTTGGATGGCCTGGAGCAGCAGGCGCGTCGCGTCTTTGTAGGTCTCGTCCTGGGCTACGATGCCCTTTAGGGTTGAGATCGCCTGCTCGTAGTCCCTGCGAGCGAGCGCAGGCTGAGATGGAACGCCTCAAAGG
>CAYQUY010000294.1:0-3697 GCA_964420755.1 uncultured Anaerolineaceae bacterium | reverse complement strand
GTGGCGGAAGTCATGATCACCGATTCCTTCTCCCGCCACAGGAAACGCTCGACCAGGGGTCCAACCTCCAGCGGTGCAGCGTGCAGCGACACCCTGCCCTGAAACATGCTGGCCTCGGCCCAGTAGATCGTCTGAGCCTCCGGCTCAAAGACCATGCTCTCGAGATTGGTGAAGATCTCCTTGAGGTCGCGCGAGGCGCTGTGCAGCGTCAGGGCGAGGTCCTCGGCAGCGCCCTCTTCACCCTCGCCAACCCCGGTCAGCGTCTCGGCCAGCTCCTCCAGGGTGGCGATGATCTTCGACAGCGGTTGGCGCAGGTCTTCCCAGGCGGCTTCGATTAGCCCCCAGTCCGGCAGCGTACGGGTGGCAGGTACGATGCGGACCTGCTGGCCGTAGGGCCCGAGCTCCTTGTCGTCGCGTGCTCGGCTGAGGAAGGCGGATATAGCCTCGAAGAACCGTTGCGTGAGCTGGCTGCCGTCGTTCACGCAGTCTGCGGCTTGCGCGACGGCCTTGGCCACCTGCGCCGAGGTTTCGGGCGATAGCTGGCTTCGGGCCGCGCTGAGGACGGAGGTGAGGAGGCCTCCGGGGCCGCCCAGATCCCTGAGCAGGCGGTCGGTGTCGGCCTGCGTAACGTGGAACGAAAGGCCGTTGGTGACGGCCTCCTCCAGATGATGCGCCTCGTCGATGATCAGGTAGCGGTAGTCGGGGATGACGCGGTTGCCTGTAGCGATGTCGGCCAGGAGCAGGGCGTGGTTGACGATCACAACATGAGCCGCCTCGGCAGCCTGGCGAGACTTGTAGTACGGGCAAGCCCCGCCCGTGTGGACCAGGCAGGCATCGCCGGAGCAGTCCTCGCTATCGGCCGACAGGCGGGACCAGGCGGCGAGCTCGCCGGGCCCCGGCAGATTGATTTCGCCGCGGTCTCCCGATCCACCCGCCTCCAGCCAGACCAGGATCTTGGCCAGCAGGCGGATCTCCTCTGCCGTCCGGGGGCCGAGCCGGCGAAGCGCGGCCAGGCGGCGCGGGCAAAGGTAGTTCCCGCGGCCCTTCAGGACAGCGGCGCGGTAGTCGGTCTCCAGGATCCGGCACAAGTCCGGGATGTCTTTGTGAATGAGCTGATCCTGGAGGTTGATGGTATTGGTAGAGATGACGAGGCGCTGCCCGTTCTGGGCGGCCCAGGCAAAGGCCGGGATCAGGTAGGCCATCGACTTGCCCGTCCCGGTTCCGGCCTCCGCCAGCAGATGGCGGCTGTTGGACAGCGCATCGGCCACGGCCCGCAGCATCGTGACCTGCTGCGGCCGGTGCTCATACTCCGAGAAGCGCCTGGCCAGAGGCCCGCCGGGCTCGAGGACGGCGGCCAGATCCTCCGAGTTCAGCGACTGCATCTGCGGCGCCGGCTTGAGGGGCTTGACCTCACCCGAAGGGCGCTCGAAGGCCACCGGCTGCTTCTTGGGTCCCAGGGCGGAAGACCCCTCGGCCCGCAGACGCGTGCGCAGGATCTCTTCGAAGACCCAGCCGCCGCCCCACTCGATCTCGGCGCCCAGGCGGACGATCTCCTCCACGACGGCAAGGGGCAACTGCCCCGCCCGGTCGACGAGCTTGAGGTAGACCTGCATCGTCGTACGGGCGTCGTCCAGGGCCCGGTGGGCAGAGCGTACGGGGACACCCAGCGCGCTGGCCAGGGCGCCCAGGCGATAGCGACTCGCCGAGGGGAGCAGGACGGAGGCCAGGTCGAAGGTGTCGACCGTTTGGTTGAGATCGAAAAGGCCCTTGCGCCGTAGGAAGGCCAGGTCGAAGCGCACGCTGTGACCCAGGATGGGGAGATCGCCCACCCGAGTCTCGAGCTCGCTCAGCACCTGCGAGAGGCGCGGCGCGTCGGCAAGCATGTCATCCGTGATGCCGGTGAGTTGGGTGATGAAGGCTGCCAGCGGCCTTCCCGGGTTGACGAGGGTGCTCCACTCGTCCTCTACCCGATTGCCGCGGAAACGAACGGTGCCGATCTCGATCACGGCGTCGCGCACCGGATCCAGCCCAGTGGTTTCCAGGTCGAGAGCGATGAGCGTCTGCATCCGCGGGTTGGGGATTGCCCAGTCCGGCGTTTGGGGAAAGCATGCCAAGGGCTCGAGGAAGCGGCCAGGACCTTCTGGGCAACCGACCGAGGCATTATAACATCGGGGCTGGCAGATGCTCGGGAGCCGGCGCCCTGGCGCACGTCCACGAACGCGCACCTATAACGACACGCCGGTCTTAGGTGCTATACTTCCGCCCGGTGCACCGGGAGGATGGTCGGAGCCGAGCATGATCCAAGAGACGGCGCGCAGGCTGCGGGAGAACGTTCAACGAGTGATCGTCGGCAAGGATGAGGTCATCGACCTCGTCCTGGCGGCCGTGATGTGCGAGGGTCACATCCTCCTCGAAGATGTGCCCGGAATCGGCAAGACGACATTGGCCCGAGCACTGTCGATCTCGCTCGGATGCAGCTTCCAGCGCATCCAGTTCACCCCGGACCTCCTGCCCTCAGATGTGACCGGAATCAACTGGTTCAACCAGAAGACGCAATCGTTCGAGTATCGGCCGGGGCCGGTGATGAGCCAGATTCTCCTGGCGGATGAGATCAACCGGGCCACTCCCCGTACGCAGTCGGCGCTTCTGGAGGCGATGCAGGAGCGCCAGGTTACCGTGGATGGGGTGACCCGGCCGCTGCCCCGGCCGTTTCTCGTGTTTGCCACGCAAAACCCGGTAGAGCTCGAAGGGACATTCCCGCTGCCCGAGGCGCAGCTCGATCGGTTTCTGGTTCAGGTTCGCATCGGCTACCCGAACCAGGTCGAAGAAGCGGAGATCCTCATCCGTTTCGGCGCGGAGGATCCTCTCGAAAATCTGCAGTCGGTCTCGACGCCTGACGAGGTCGCCCAGCTGCAACAGCTGCGCCGCAGGGTCCGGGTCGAGGATTCGCTGCGCGCCTACACAGTCGCGGTGGCCCGGGCCACGCGGGCGCATCCGGATATCAGCCTCGGTGCCAGCCCGCGGGCCACACTCGGGCTGTTCCAGACGGCCCAGGCGTGGGCCGCCATCCAGGGGCGGGACTACGTGCTGCCGGATGACGTCAAGAGAATGGCGCCACACGTTCTCACCCATCGGCTGATGATCGCCCCCCAGGCGCAGCTGCGGGGTAGGGAGCCCGCTGAGCTGATCGCCGATATCGTCGCGGATGTGCCTGTCCCAGTAGAGGGGTAGGCCGCTGAGAAGCTTACGGAGTGAGGGCTGGATCCGGCTTGCTCTGTTCCTGGTCGCAGCCGGCTACCTGCTTCATTCGAACGGCCTTCTTGCGGTCGCCGCGCTGATGGTGGTCGTCTGGGCGGTCGCCGCGATCTGGACACGCGTCTCCCTGCAGTCGTTCACCTATCGGCGCCGCCTGCGCTATCATCGTTCGTTCGGAGGCGAGACCGTACCGCTCGAAGTCAGTCTCGAGAACCGCAAACGGCTTCCCCTGGCCTGGCTGCGGACAAGCGATCGATGGCCGCTGGAGGTCGCCCCCGAGGATGAGACGCTGCTCGCACCCTCCCCCGTCCCGAGCGAAGGGAGGCTGAATCTTGTTGTGGTGATGCGCGGCTTTGAACGCATTCGGCGGCCGTATGAGCTTCTCTTCCGCAAGCGAGGCATCTACGAGTTGGGGCCTTGCACCGCGGAATCTGGAGACCCC
>CAYQUY010000293.1:0-3714 GCA_964420755.1 uncultured Anaerolineaceae bacterium | reverse complement strand
CGCGACGACGTCTTCTACGCTCGCATTGTGATGCGTTTCAACGGCCGCGAGATTGAGATCGACTCCCGCCCTTCGGACGCGCTGAACGTGGCGGTCCGGGCGCACGTCCCCATCTTTGTCGACGAAGCCGTGATGCGGGAGGCCTCCACCAAGCCGGAGGCCGAGGTCGAAACCAGCGAGCCCAGCGAAGCCGTGAGCGACCAGGGGCGCCTGGAGGTGTTCAAGGACTTCGTCGACACCCTCGACCTTGACGACATGGAGACGCCCGACCAGGGCTCTGAGAGTTGACCGTACGGCAGCTGCCTCCGGCCGCCGCCCAAGCCGGAACCCCTCCCCGGGGCCCGGTCTCGGCACCACCAAGCTGAACCAGGGCCTATGATGAGCGAGATCCCTATTCCCCCTCCCACCGATCAGGCGGGTGATGTCCGCCCCTCTCTGGAACAGGCCTCGCGCGAGCCGCAGACGCTGCCGTTCAGCCGTGAGGCAGAAGAGGCGGTCCTGGGGTCGGTGTTGGTCAACGCTGAAGTCTACTTCGACGTGGCCCATTTCATCGCGCCGGAAGACTTCTACCTGCACCGCAATCGCTGGATCTGGGAGGCCTTCATGAGCCTCCACGATCAGCGTCTACCGATCGACCTGCTGACCGTCTCCGAAGAGCTGGAACACCAGGGACGGCTGGCCGAGGTCGGGGGGCCGGCCTACCTCACCGCCCTCATCAACTCGGTGCCCACCTCCCTCCACGCCGAGGCCTATGGCCACCTGGTGGAGGAAAGCGCCACCCGCCGCCGCCTGCTGGAAGCCGCCAATCAGGTTGCCCGCCTCGCCTACCAGTCCGACACGACGGTGGAAGATGCCGTCAACGAGGCGGAGAAAGCCATTTTCGCCGTCAGCGAGCGCCACCTGACCCATGAGCTGCAGCCCATCAAGACGGTGCTGAGTTCGTACTACGACCGCGTCGACTACCTGGCCCGGCACCGCGATGAGACCATTGGGGTGCCCACCGGGTTCATTGATCTCGATCGCCTGCTGGGCGGCATGCAGCCCAGCGATTTGCTGATCATCGCCGGCCGCCCAGGCCAGGGCAAATCCGGCTTCTGTCTCTCGGCCGCCAAGAACGCCAGCCAGCTTCACAAGAAGCATGTGGCCCTCTTCTCGCTGGAGATGTCCAACGAGCAGCTCGTCCAACGCCTGGTCGCCCAGGAGACCTCAATCGACTCTCAGCGACTGCGGCTGGGTGATATTCGCGACGACGAGTGGCCGCTCTTCACCCAGGCGGTTAGCGCGCTGGGCGGCACGCACATCTACCTGGATGACACGCCGGCCATCACCCCACTTCAGCTCCGCACCAAGTGCCGGCGCCTGCACATGGAAGTCGGCCTGGACCTGATCATCGTGGACTACGTGCAACTGATGACCGGCGACACGCGCATGGATAACCGCGTCCAGGAAGTCTCGTACATCACCCGCAATCTCAAGGTGCTGGCCCGCGAGCTCAAGGTTCCCGTCCTGGCGGCGGCGCAGCTTTCCCGGGCTGTCGAGCAGCGCGCGGACAAACGCCCCGTTCTCTCGGACCTCCGCGAGTCGGGCAGCCTGGAACAAGACGCCGACGTGGTGATGTTCATCTACCGCCCCGATCAGTACGACGCCGACACCCTCAAGCAGAACATCGCCGAGATCATCGTCGCCAAGCATCGCAATGGACCGGTCGGCTTCGTCGAGCTGGTCTTCCGCAAGTCGCTGGCCAAGTTCGAGAACGCGGCCCGGCGGGACGGGCCCGCTGCCGCCGGGGCGCCTTAGCCAGGCCGCATGAAACCCCCCTCGGGCTTCCCTGGTTTCCCAGAAGGCAAGCTGCGGGTGACCCCCGTGCCCAACCTGTTCTTCAGCGACCTGCTGCCGGCGATCGACGACCTGGCCGAGCTCAAGGTCACGCTCTATGCCTTCTGGGCCCTCACCAACAAGGAAGGCACCTTTCGCTACCTGAGGCTGTCGGAGATGGTGGGCGACGAGGTCCTCCTGGGGGGGATGGCCTCACCCAACAGGAAGCCGGAGGAAGTCCTCAAGGAGGCGCTGGAGCGGGCGGTCAGCCGGGGCAGCCTGATGCGGGTGTGCCTGGAGGGCGACACCTCGGGCGAGGCTTACTATTTCCTCAACACCCCCAAGGGGCGCGCCGCGGTTTCGGCGGTTGAACGCGGCACCTGGCAGCCCAGTGGCGAAGCGGTAGGCCCGGGGGAGCTTCGGGCCGAGCGCCCGAACATCTTCAGCCTGTACGAGCAGAACATCGGCCCGCTGACCCCGATGATCGCCGAGACCCTCCGCGACGCCGAGGAGACCTACCCGGCAAGCTGGATCGAAGAGGCCATGCGCATCGCCGTGGAGAACAACGTACGCAAGTGGCGCTACGTCCAGGCGATCCTCGAGGACTGGCGCACCAGGGGCAGGGATGAACGAGAAGATCGAGGAGACTCTGAAAAGGCTCGCCGCCGCTACATCGAGGGCGAATTCGCGGACTTCATCGAGCACTGAGGGAGGCCGCCCTTCAATGAGCCAAGATCGTCTGGGACAGCCCGATTGCCCTCTGTGCCACGGAACCGGCTACTTGCGCCGGGACGTCCCCCTCGGTCATCCCGACTTCGGCCGGGTGGAGATCTGCAGCTGCCGCCAGACCGAAGTGCGTTCCCGCATCCGGAACCGTCTGTTCAGCCTCAGCCGGCTTGACGAGCTCCAGGGGCTGACCTTCGAGACCTTTCAGCCCCACGGCCGGTTGGGTCTCGGGCAAGAACAGCAAGCCTCGATCGAACGTGCCTTCAACCAGGCGCTCGCCTTCGCCCATTCCCTGCAGGGCTGGCTCCTCATCCAGGGCGGCTATGGCTGCGGCAAGACCCATCTGGCGGCCGCCATTGCCAATGAGTGCGTCGGCCTCGGCGTTCCCACGCTCTTTCTGACCGTCCCCGACCTGCTGGACTCGCTGCGTTTCGCCTACGAGGCTGAGGACGTGACCTTCGAGGAGCGCTTCGAGCAGATCCGGCAGGCCCCTCTCCTGGTGCTCGACGACTTCGGCACGCAGAGCGCCTCCGAATGGGCGCGGGAGAAGCTCTTCCAGATCCTCAACTATCGCTACATCAATCGGCTGCCTCTCGTTGCCACCACCAACCTGGCACTCGAAGAGATCGAGGGCCGCCTGCGCTCACGCTTGACGGACCCTGATCTGGTCACTCACGTCCATATTCAGGCCCCGGACTACCGCCGACCCCAGGATGATCGCGGCCACCACGAGCTCTCCTCCCTCGAGGTCCACGCTCAGCAGACCTTTGGCACCTTCAACATGCGTCGGGGTGACAAGCTGTCTCCGACCGACCTGAAGAGCCTGGAGAAGGCTTTCGAGGCTGCCCGGGCATTCGCCGAGGATCCCCGAGGCTGGCTGGTCCTGACCGGTCCCTACGGCTGCGGCAAGACTCACCTGGCTGCGGCCATCGCCAACTACCGCGCCAGCGAGGGCCACCCCGTCATGTTCATCGTCGTCCCCGACCTGTTGGACCACCTGCGGGCCACCTTCAGTCCCGCCAGCACGGTCTCCTACGACCGGCGGTTTGAGGAGATCCGGGCCACCCCCCTGCTTGTCCTGGACGACCTCGGAACTCAGGCCATGACGCCCTGGGTGCGGGAGAAGCTCTACCAGCTGTTCAATCACCGCTACAACGCGGCGCTGCCGACGGT
>CAYQUY010000292.1:0-3728 GCA_964420755.1 uncultured Anaerolineaceae bacterium | reverse complement strand
GGCCAGGGTAGTTTCAGGTGGAGGCGAGGCAGGCGCGGCCGCCTCTCCGGGGGAAGCCGAGCCCAGACCGTGGCTCCCAGGAGGATGGCGTACAGGCAGGCGACCACGGGCACGGTCACCCGGCCCAGAGGAATTGCCGCCAGCGGCCAGCGGGCCAGGAACTCCACCGTCCGGATGGTAAACGCGGCGAAGAGCCAGGCGATCCAGGCGAAGGGTCGGCCGAGCGGAAGCCAGACCGTCCCCAGGAGGGCTGCCAGTCCGCCGACCGTCATGAGGCCAGGCTGGGCAGGGAGGATGAGGGGGTTGGCGATCAATGAGGACAGCGAGAGTCGCTGGAAGTAGTAGATGGTCAGGGGCAGTGTCGTCGCTTGGGCAGCCAGGGTGAAGAGGGCAAACTCGCTTGCAGGCCCGGCGAGCCGCTCGGCCTGGTCCAGTCTCACGTGACGCGCAAGACGGCTCACAAGCCAATCCTTCAGGGGCTTGGCATACAGGATCAGGCCGAGGGTGGCCGCGAACGAGAGTTGGAAGCCCGCGTCCCACAGCCAGAGAGGGCTGACTGCCGTCATGAGGATAGCTGCGCCGCACAGGGAAGCCAGGCCATCGGTTGGACGGCCCAGGCGTCCGGCGAGCAGGGCAATCCCTGCCATGACCGCGGCCCGCACAACCGAAGGCCCAGCACCGACGAGGAGAGTGTAGAAGGCGATGCCCAGTGCCGCAGCAATCGCCCCTCCTCGGCGGCCAAACCAGCGTCCGAAAAGGCCCACGAACAGGCCGGCGACAACGCTGATGTTGAAGCCCGAGATGGCGATGATGTGCGATGTTCCGGTGAGGTTGAACGCCTGGCGCACTTCGGCCGAGATTCCGCTCTCTACACCGAGCAGGATTCCTGCGAGTAGAGAGGCTTCAGGATCCGGGAAGAGCCGGTACACTGTTTGGGAAGCGCGCGAGCGGAGGCCGTAGACCGCCTGCATGAACCCACTGGCCTGCCCAGTCGCCAGGCGGCTCACACTGGCCCGTCGCATCTGGCTGTGCACCCCCTGACGGGCGAGGTAGTCGCGGTAGGAGAAGGTCTCAAAGACGGGAGGGGTTTCCAGACGGCCCGATGCCTGGACCCGGTCGCCATACGCCCAATCTTCGAAACGAGGTGCCTGAACCAGCACAGTTCCCCGGACAGGAAGCCAGAGATCCTCCGCCCCGACGCGGAGGCGTTCGGCCCGAACTCGGAGGCCGACGTACGCGTCGCGCACATCGGGCGGCTCCGTCACGAGACCTTCTAGCGTGACGAGGCCCGAGCGGTCGTTGTAGTAGGCGAGGGTCTGCGGGCCAAACGATGGCTGGGCGGCGACTGCTCTGGCGGCGCCGAGGCTGAGGGCCATCAGACAAGCGAAGAGCAGGCGGAAGAGGCTTCTTGAGCGAAAGGCGATCAGGGCCGCAAGGGCGCCGGCAGCCAGGACGAGCCACTGCCAGACAAGCAAGTTAGCCGCCTGCCCTGCCGCGATGCCTGCCAGCCAGGCCAGGCAAAGCCAAGCGAGAGTCATCCATCCCCCAACAGTCCGGTGAGGGGATTATCGCGCGATCTGAGTTGGTGGAAGCGAAGGGGTGGCGCCCGCGGATCTTGTCAAACAATCGCGTCGGGAATCCGAGGCCTCACTGGCCCGTGTAGCCGCATGGCACTCGGGCCGGCAATCGCAAGCCTGGCCAGGCGCATTACCCGGCGGTAGGCGGAGTAGCAGGCGGGGTCAGCGGAGAGGTCTCCTCGCGCGGCATGAGACCGATGGTGTCGACCGTCTCGCGGTTGAAGAGCACCGCCGGCGCCTCAGCCCGGACATTGGGGAAGAGGATGGCGATGAGCACGGCTTGGTAGAGGGGCACAAAGATCCTATCCCCCTCGAAGATCACGGACCCGAAGTTGAACTTGCCAGACGTCTCCAGAACGCCAGTCAGCTCATAGCCTCCAAGCGCGATGTGGACATTGTGCTGAACACTGGTCGTATAGCCTCCGCGGAGGACTGTCGACGGCCCTAGCTCGACTCGGCTACTGAGCAGGACGGCCACGATCTGGTTCTTCACTAGCCACAAGGACTGGTACCGCCCGGCGAGCCGGCCGGGCTGGTGGAGCCGGCTGAGGGTCGCACCGTCAATCTCGACCGAGGAGGTGGTGGGAATGTTGAGGAAGCTGAAGAGGCCCATGGCGCCGGTGTTGATCCGGCCCAGAATGCGATGACTAGTGGTGTAGATCTCGGCTGAAGGGGGTTTGGTGACCATATCCAGCCTCCGATCACGAGACGGGAATGGCGAAGGAGATGGTGGCGCCGGAGGGCGCCTGCTCCCGCCAGAGATAGCCTCCCATGCTTTCGGCAATTAGGCGGATTTCGCTCATTCGGAGCCCGGGCCCGGACTCGGCTTCGGGCCCTGCGCCCGGAGCGGCTCCAGTGATTTCGGAGTCGGGGGAGAGGCCGGAGCTGGTGTCGATCACCGTCACCATCCCCCACAGGCCGTCGTTCAACTGGACGCTGGGTGGGAGCGGGAGCGGCCGATCAGCCTTTCCCTGGCGCACGGCGAAGCGGCCCGGTTTGAGGACGACGCCTCCCTGCGACGTGCGGTGGATGGCTCCGGCGACCAGGCCCTCGATCACCTGGCGAATCCGGTCACCGTCTCCAGGGAAGATGGGCATCGAAGGACCGCTCTCGGCCATGAGCGTAAGCCCTTTGCGAGTCGCCTCCCGCTGCTTGGCCTCGACGGCCTGCTCCACAATTCGAGGCAGATCGACGAAGTTCCGGACTAAGTCTGCATCCAGGACGGCGATGGGCAGACCGCGCAGTTGCTTGAGCGCCCCCTGAACGGCGCGGACGCTTTTGCCCTGAGTCTCAGAGAGAGGCCCAAGATTCCCTGTCAGCAGGGGCTCCAACGCGGCGATGGCCTTGTCCAGGCCCTCCAGGATGAGCGGTGGGGCGACCGAAATCTGCTCCGGCGTTTGGCCGGCGGGCGGCGGCGCGTTCTGCGCCTGGTGCATCATCGAGGCATGTTCCAGAGCAACGCTGGCCCAGTCAGCCAACGACACCAGCAGGGTCAGGTGGTGATCGTCGAACGGTCTCGACTGGACGGGGTTATACACGCCCAGCACGCCAACCACTCGGTCGCGGATGCGGAGGGGGACCATGACCAGGGACTGAACCAGGAAGCCCGTCTGGACCTTGACGGGGCTGCCCTCGGCGCTGGGCTGGTGCAGCACCGGCTTCCCGGTCCGGAACACCTGACCAGCCAGTGTGTCACTGACCCGCAGCCGATGGAGGGCCGCATGCTTCTCCTTGGCGTGTTTGGTCGCCCGCAGGATCAACTCATTGGAGCGATGTTCGACCAGGTAGATATTGGTCTCCTCGGCGTTCGTCATGTAGCAGGCGGCCTCAGCCACGCGGGTCAGGATCGTATCCAGATCTCCGAGCGTCGCCACAGCCCGCCCGATCTCGCCCAGCAGCGTAATCTCATCGGCATAGCGCCGGGAGCGCTCGCGGGCCGCCTCCAGGCGTTTGGCCAGGATGCGAACGGTGGGATCGGTGGTGCGGGAGGCGCTCAGCTCGTAGATGGCCTCGCACAGGTCGGTCGGCCGGTAGGGCTTGAGCAGGATATCCCGGACGCCAAGTCGGAGGAGGTCGCGCAGGCGGGAGGCCGGGATGTGGGCCGCCAGGATGATTGCCGGAGCGTCTTCCCCCATCTCCCTTCGGGCGCGC
>CAYQUY010000291.1:0-3737 GCA_964420755.1 uncultured Anaerolineaceae bacterium | reverse complement strand
GCAGGTCTTGAGGATGTCGGCGATTTCTCCGGGGACGACGAGCTCGCCGGCCTCGCCCACCTGGGCCTCGACTTGCGTGGTGTAGCCGGTGGCGAGATTGGTGCCGGTGAGTTGGAGAGAGCTGGCCCCCGCCTTGAGCAGTACGTTGCGCACGGCCGAGATCGGATTCGAGCCGTCCGTGAAACCCTGCGCTTCGGCGAAAGCCGAAGCGAGCGCCGGCGCCATGGCGAGCGCTTTCACACTGACCTCCTTCTCTTGAAGTGGATTGGGGAGATGCCTTCCAGCCCGACCTGGCGGTTTCGCCGGGGTCGGTGAGTTCGAGCAGCTGCCTCCCCTTCCAGAAGAGAGACAGCTGCTGATCGGCGGGCACAGGCTAGACATGCGCCCGCTCAAGCGCCGGCTCGGGGATGGCAAAGGCGCCGGCAAGAGCGCCCTGGGGCAACCGGAAGCAATCTCGGAGGTGACCGCCTTGCCTGTTCGAACCAGCTCCTCGACCGTATCATCCTGCCGATTTCGTCCTGCTTGCTGCTAACTCGAACTGTGTTCTGGTAGAGGACCTCGCTGCTCTCATTCACCATCACGATGCCGGTGCTGAGAAGGGCGAGGTCGACGCCGATCACCCAGAATTGGGTCAGCCTCGTTTCCGTCACAGTCCTGTTCCACGATGATCCACCCTGTGGGATCGTGTCGCCTTGGGGTGCGTGATATGCCTTGACTCGTCAAAACCGGCCGCCTTGCCGCCGAGGGATGCGAAGGCCCTGTCGCGGAATCGCTCCGCTGTGTGTCAATCAGCCTATGCAGATCTAGAGAGAGGGATGGGGGGACTTCCGGGGACTCAGCGGCGGAGGGCGGGAGTTACCTGACGGGGCCCTCCCCCCCGAGGTCGCGCCAACTTCTGTGGCGGACGCGCTCCAGTTCTTCCCCGGACCATCCCATGACTTGCCGAAGGAACGTGCCGGATAGCATGACTTTGATGTCCTTGCGGAGGCGCGCCGTCGTCGAGTCCGCTGTTGTGAGGTCCTTGTCCTCGCTCACGAGGTGGTCCACCCGAGCCCTGAGCGCACCCAGGGCGACAGGCACGTCCTTCTCGTCCCGAACGAGCTTCCGGTTCCGGGCAACGAGGGTCGGAGACGGATCTGGTACCTCGGTGTAGTCGAGCCGATGCAGGAGGTGCTCAAGCTGCTCGATGCTCTCGGGAAAGCGGAGGGCGACCGCATCGCGCGCCTGGTCTATCACCAGTGGGGGGAGATAGAGCTCGAAGTCGCCCCTGATGACGTGCTGGATGACCTCGAACGGCCACCGGGGCCAGAGCGCAGCGGCGAACAGGATGTTGGCATCCACCATGACCTTCGGCTTATCGCCTGGATCGCCCATAGCGCTCCTCGTAGACCCGGCGCTTGCTCGCTTCCAGCTCCTCCACGAGCTGCTCCTCGGTGAGGCCCTTGCGTTCTGCCTCCTTGCCGAGGGTGACCACCAGATCCCGATGTGCCGCCAGGGCGCGTTCGCGCATGAGCTGTTCGTATTCCTCAAACGGCATCATCACTGCCACGGGGTAGCCGTCCCGCTCGACTACCAGGTGCTCCTTAGCTACCGCGACTCGTTTGAGCATCTTGCCCGAGGAGCGCTGGAACTCTGAGGCGTTGACCACTGCCCTTTTCGCCATTCCATCATCCTCCCCGGCGCAGGCCGGCATGTGATATTACAGCACGCTCTGTGATGCTACAGAGATGGTGTAGCGGCACACGGGCGGGCTTGTCAAGGAGCTCGCGTGGGGATCGGGCGAGGGCCCGGGACGCGTGGTTCTAGTCAGCCCTCTTCGGGAGGCTGATCCAGGCCGGACAGGATCTCGCGGACGCGGAGCACGAACTCGGCCGGCTCTATGACACGGACCTGAGGATGTCCCGGCTGGTAGTGTCGGGTGTTGAAGGTGACCAACCACGGACACCGCTCTCGCAAGGCTGCGACAAGGATTGGAAGATCCTTCGGGTCTGCCAATCCCTTATGTGGGGCCATCTCCCTGGGGGCGGGGTCTTTGACCACGCGCAGGGCGCGTTCGACCAGGAGACGGAACGTCGACAGCGCTCCTGGCATTTTCTCTTTCAAATTGCGTTCCACTTCCGTGACGACCTGGCGGGAACAGATCGCCTCGATCAAGGTGATCTCGCCCATGCGAAGGACCACCAGGCTCGCGCCATACTCACTGGGTGCCGCGGCTCCCGCGAAGAGGACATCGGCATCCACGAAGACGCGGGGCCTAGCCGGACGCGTCTCGGCCATGACGGCTCCCGCGGTACCGAGCCCGCTGCTCCCTGAGGCCTTCAAGCAACTCTTGAATGCTCAGGCCCGCTTCCAGTCGCATCTTTTCAATCTCACGGGCAAGCTCCGGCACCATGGGCACCACAGGCGTGAGGACGAAGATCCCGTCAAAGTCGATCAGGCGCAGCGTGTCGCCCTCCTCGATGCCATACTTCGTTCTCAATTCGGCCGGAAGCGTGACGACTCCCCGCTTGCGAATCTGAATGACCTCCTCCATGCTGTGCTCCTTTGCACGTATTTCCGTAATTGCTGATATTCTGCACAATTGTACCGCGGTTCCCGGCTGGAAGCGAAGAACGCCCAGGCCTGGGACAGCCGCCCTGGAACGCAAAATCGCCGGCGCCCCAGGCGACGCAGCCGGCGCCGGCGATTTCCTCCCTTCTCAACTGCCTCACCGCCGGGAGGGTGGAGGAGGCGAGTTATGAAGCCCTGCTCAGCTCGGAGCCGGCCACGCGGAAGCCGGGCCGCGACACGAGGCGCGGCACGATGGGCGCCTCGGTGGAGGCTGGAGACTGCAGGGCGGCGTGCGGCGACCCGCGGACCGCGACGTCTGTGAAAGGGGAGTGAGATCAGCTTGCATACAAACCTCCTTCTTTGAATGGACGCGCGGGGTGGATCGCAGCCTAGCGGATGGGTTGCCAGAGCTCGCTGCGGGCGGCCTCGAGGTCGGCGATGTGCGGCGCCAGGGAGAGCAGCGGCTCGCGCAGCTCGCTTGCGAACCCCGGAGCGACGGCGGTGAGGCGGTTGAGGGCGGGATCGAGCTGCTCTTCGAGCGCCCGGGCGCGCTGCGCGAACTCCTTCTCGGGAGTCTCCCATCCGGCGACTCGCAGGAGCGTCTCGTAGAGGACCACGCGCACGCGATCCTGGTTGAGAGACCAGCGGCCCTGTGCGTCTCGATGCAGACACCAATCGAGCTGCTCGTGGTCCCATTGGGTCATCAGCCAGCCGAAGGCCAGCAGCAGTTGCGGGCTCTCCCACAGATGGCGGCGCGTCTGGGTTGGTTCGTGCGCCTCGAGGGCGACGAATCCCCAGGGGCCTTCGCCGAGGTCCTCGCCATCCGCCTGGAACCGGCGAACCTGGGGGGTGATGATGGCCCAGGGGAGCCGGAGGCGGCCGACGGCGATTTCCTTGCAGGGAAGGACCTCGGCGCCGGTAGTGTCGCCGCTGTAGGCCTCCAGCGTCTGCTGCAAGTGAGGCATGTGATCAAGCGAAGACAGCCGCAGCGGGCCACGATGGAAGCGATCCGGCGCGAGTTCGGATGTGGTGACGTCCAGGCCGGCGGCGCCCATGATCGCCGCGCTCTCCCTCCCCAGATCCTCGATTGCGCGCGTCCTGCGGCTGAGCCGCGCCAGTTGAAACCCGGTCCGATCGACGCCCTTCTTGGAGACTTCCCAGCCGGTCGTGATGACCGCGGCATAGCC
>CAYQUY010000290.1:0-3749 GCA_964420755.1 uncultured Anaerolineaceae bacterium | reverse complement strand
GCACAGGTGCGGGAGTTCTACGACTCCATCGGCTGGAGACAGATCGGCGAGGGAGTCTATCAGAACGCCCGCTATGAGGACCTGAGGCCGGTCTCGCGCGAGTACATCCATCGTTGCCACCTGCGCGTGGCCCGGTATCTGCCGACGACCGGACGATTCCTGCTCGACGCCGGATCGGGTCCCATCCAGTATCCCGAGTACCTGGAGTACTCCAAAGGCTTCCAGAGGCGCGTCTGCCTGGACATCTCCCGGCGGGCGCTGACCGAAGCCCGGGCGAGGATCGGTGAACATGGCCTGTACGTCGTGGGCGACATTGCCAACCTGCCCTTCCGGGAGGGCTCGTTCGAGGGCCTGGTTTCGCTGCACACGGTCCATCATCTCCCGCCGGGTGAGCATCGGCGGGCCTTTGGCGAGTTCTTGCGGGTGCTCCGGCCAGCGGGCCGAGCTGTGGTCGTCTACAGCTGGGGCGATCGCTCGCCGCTCACCCGCCTCACGGCCGCCCCCGTCCGAATGGCCTTCTGGCTGCTCCGATCGTATCGGCGGTTGCGGGGGAGGGAGGGCGCCGTCGCCGTCCCCGACCGGCCCTTGCCGGAGGCGACGGGCACCTACACGCACAAGCATGACTACCGGTGGGCTCGCTCTACTCTGGGCGACCTACCGGGCTTTGAGATCCGTGTCTGGCGCAGCGTGAGCACCTCGTTCCTGCGGGCCTTCGTCCACCGCCAACTCCTCGGGGAGTTCTGGCTGCGTCTGTTGTTCTGGCTCGAGGAGCGGGCGCCGCACTTCTTCGGGCGCGTCGGGCAATACCCAAGCATTCTGTTTTGCCGGCCGTCGGTCGAGGCGAGCGACCGGGAAAGGGTGGCCTAGATGAACTGGCAAGAGAAGGTCGTGCTGGTCACAGGAGGCACGGGTTCCTTTGGGCGGAAGTTCGTTGAGATCATGCTCAAGGACTACCATCCGGCCAAGCTGATCGTCTTCAGCCGGGACGAGCTCAAGCAGCACGAGATGAGGGCGGCTGGGATGGATCATCCCTCGTTGCGCTACTTCATCGGCGACGTGCGGGATCAGGACCGCCTGCGGCGTGCGATGCAGGGCGTGAACGTCGTCGTGCACGCCGCCGCCCTCAAGCAAGTGCCGGCCTGTGAGTACAACCCCATCGAGGCCATCCTGACGAACATCATGGGCGGCCGGAACGCGATCGAGGCGGCGCTGGACACGGGCGTGGAGAAGGTGATGGCCCTCAGCACGGACAAGGCGGTCAGCCCGATCAACCTCTATGGGGCCACCAAGCTCGCGGCCGAGAAGCTCTTCGTCCAGTCCAACGCCTATGCCGGAGGCAAGGGGACGCGGTTCTCCTGCGTCCGCTATGGCAACGTCGTGGGGAGCCGCGGTAGCGTCGTGCCCGTCTTCCTGCGCCAACGGCAGAGCGGTGTGATCACCATCACCGACGAACGGATGACCCGCTTCTGGCTCTCCCTGGAGCAGGGAGTACGCTTCGTCATCCGCTGCATTGAGATCATGCAGGGTGGGGAGGTGTTCATCCCCAAGATCCCCAGCATGCGGGTGATCGATCTGGCCAAGGCAGTTGCCCCGGGCTGCAAAGTCGAGCGCATCGGGATCCGGGCTGGCGAGAAGCTCCACGAGGTATTGGTTTCGGAGGACGAGGCCCGCCACGCGGTTGAGCTGGAGGACATGTTCATCGTCCCGCCGCCGGAGGGCCTGTGGTTCGGCCATGAGTGGGACAAGCGGGGTACTCCGCTGCCTGAAGGTTTCTCCTACGCCTCAAACACCAACCGCCAATGGTTGAACGCGGAGGAGATCCAACGGATTGTCGAGGGCCTCGTGGCGGAGGGGAAAGGGTAGAGGGCCAGGATGGCCAGGCTCCTGATCACCGGCGCGGGCGGCATGCTTGGTGTCAGCCTGGTGCTGGAGGCTCTCGCGGCCGGGCATCGGGTCATCGCCGTCGACCACGGCCACCCGGTCTACCACCAGGGGGTCGAGACCGTCGTGGCTGACCTGGCCGCGCCAGGCGCGGCCGAGGCGGTCCTGGCGGCTGCCCGGCCGGATTGGGTCATCCATTGCGCCGCAGCGACGAGTGTCGACGCATGCGAGGCCGATCCGGGCACGGCCTTCCGTCTCAATCGCGACATGGCCGGACAGGTGGCCTCGGCCGCGCGCGCCGTGGGTGCCCGGCTGGTGCACATTTCGACCGACGCCGTCTTCGATGGGGAGCGCGGTGGCTACACCGAGGAGGACGAACCGCATCCCGTCAACGTCTACGGGAAGAGCAAGCGGGAAGGCGAACTCGCTGTCCTGGCGGAGGATGCAGGGGCCCTGGTCGTGCGGACCAACATCTACGGCTGGAACGCCCAGGCAAGGCAGAGCCTGGCCGAGTGGTTTCTGGAACGCCTCGAGGCCGGCGAGCGGTGCCGCGGCTTCGCCGACGTCTGGGTCGCGCCGATTCTGGTCAATGACCTGGCGCCTCTCTTGCTAAAGATGCTCGACGCAGGCCTGACAGGCATCTACCATGTTGGGGGCGGAGAGTGCTTGAGCAAGTGCGAGTTCGGTGTGCGGCTGGCGGAGGTCTTTGGCCTCGATGCGAACCTGATCGAGCCCGTCAAGGTTGGCGCTGCGGGGCTGCATGCGAAGCGTCCGAGGAAGCTCTGCCTGGATGGCTCGAAGATTGAGCGGGCGCTGGGGGTGAGGCTTCCCACGGCAGTCGACGGTCTGGAGCGCTTCGCGCGCCTGCGGCGCGAGGGGTACCCGCCTCGGATTCGGGCGCTGCTGGCGACGTGAGATCCGGCCCCGGGGGCGGCCAGGAATCGCAGCTGATCGGAGGGACATGCATCAGCAATCATCGGCGCGATCGGTAGCCAGAGACCGCTGGGCCACCCTGGGCACGCTGGCTCTTCTCGCCATCCTTGTCTGGGTGGCGCGCTACTGGCACAGCGGTCATTTTGGGTTCTACGAGGACGATTTCACCCGGATTCCAGCGGCGCTGACCATGACCGCCGCGGAAGTCTGGGGACAGATTGTCGTGCACATGGCGGGCTTCCTCAATCATGGCAGACCGCTAGAGCCCAGCCTCGTTTACTCCTTGGGGTTCCTCGGGGGAAGGTTGGGGGGAATGCGGGCGCTCTACGGCATCGGCTATTCCATCGTGACCGTCAACGTCTTTCTCTTCTACGCGCTCCTGAGAAGACTTCAGGGTGGCACTATCGCCGCATTGGGGTCTCTCGCGTACTGCCTCTTCTCTGCCGACACGACGCAAGCGTTCTTGAGCCACTCGTTGGCCCTCCAGCCGTCGATGATGTTCCTTCTCTTGGCCTTTCATGCCTATCTCTCCCGTCATGCATGGCTCGGGTACGTCTTGGTTTCCCTCATACTGATCACCTATGAGACGCCATTCCTGGTCTTTGCTGCCGCGCCTCTACTTGGTGAAGAGTCTTGGAACCGCAAGCTGCTGAGGCCTCTAGTTCGGCATGCGCTGATCCTCGGCTTCCTCCTTATGGCTAGTGCGGCCGTCCGATATGCCATCGGGGAGAGCCGTGTTTCCGGCCTCACCCCGCTCTCGGCGATCATCACCCCTATGGTTCACATGATCGAGGGACCGCTCGTTGCCATGGGCACATACTTCCTCCGGCCAGTCCAAGCGTTGTGGGGTCTGACGGTGGAAGTCGCGACCGCTGCCCTGATCGCCTTTGCCCTTCTGTGGTGGGTCTTCTCGCGGTTGCAGTTTGGGTCCCCGC
>CAYQUY010000289.1:0-3753 GCA_964420755.1 uncultured Anaerolineaceae bacterium | reverse complement strand
CACAGAAGGGGTCGCAGGTTCAAGTCCTGTTCCGCCCACTGAGGGCGTCTGCGGAGGCGCCCTCGGTGCATTCAGCGGTCGGAGGCCGCCGATGCGAAGACGAGGATGGCTGCTTCTCTCTATTCTGCTTTCCGTCGCCTGCAGCCTGCCTGTTCTGGTGGTGCAGCCCACTCCGGCACCGACGGTCGCCCCGTCCCCGACGCCCTCGGTGACTCCTCGGCCGCCCACGCCCACCCAGGCCCCAACCACTACTCCGATGCCCACCGTCGCCACCGGAGGTCTGGAGCTGCAACGAGAGGCCATGCGTCCCGACTTCGCCGGTGATCTCGAGAGCCTCTCCGATCTCCCCGAGTATTGGATTGACGTCCGCGTGTCGTACGATCCGGTCCTGCAGCAGGCTTCCATGGACGGGACGGCCCGCATCCTCTTCACCAACCCCCTTGATCGGGCGCTGACCGACCTGGTCCTGATGCTCTGGCCGAACGACGAGCAGTACTTGGCCTCGATGTCGGCCGGGCCCATTAGCCTCGGGGGGACAACCGTCGAGCCGGTCGCCGAGATGAATGGCATCGCCTTGCGCGCCCAGCTGCCTCGGCCCTTGCTGCCAGGCGAGACCCTTGATCTCTCCGTCCCGTTTCAGGTCGAGGACATCCTCGCCATGCGGGCCACGGCGCCTCATCGGTTCTGCATCACCGACGGGGTCTTGATCGCGCCCACCTTCTATCCGTTGATCCCCCGGCTGGTTGACGGCGACTGGCAGGTCGAGCCCGCTCCACCGGGTGGTGACACGACCAACTCCGACGTCGCCCTGTACACCGTCCGGGTGACATTCCCGACGGGCAATGCATTGGCAGCCAGCGGCACCGAGGTCGACCGGCAAGACAACGGCGACGGAACAGAGACGGCGACGATCGTCACCGGGCCAATGCGCGACTTTGCCCTTGCTCTCGGCCCTCTTCAGTTGCAGGAGCGGGCGGCCGCCGGCACGCTGTTGCGGGCCTGGGTCCTGCCCGAGCATGCCTCGGATTCTGCCCGCATGCTCAACGCCGCGGCCGGCCAGCTCCAGGTGCTGACGGAGGCAGTTGGCTCCTACCCGTATGGCGAGCTAGACCTGGTCGATGCGCCTGACGCCTACAGCGGTATCGAGTATCCCGGCCTCGTCTTCATCGGCACCCTGGGGACGCGGAATCTTGTCGACCCGGTCGTCCACGAGGTCGCCCACCAATGGTTCTACGGACTGGTGGGCAACGACCAGCTCCTCGATCCCTGGCTGGACGAAGCCGCGGCCAGCTACAGCGAGGCCCTGTACTACGAGACCGCCGTCAGCCCCGAGCGTGCCACGACTCTGCTGGACGAATTCCGCGGCTACGTCGACTGCTGCGCTAGCGACCGGGACCTCCCGATCGGCTTGCCCCTGGGGGACTACGCCTCGGAGCAAGACTACAACATCCTCGTTTACGCCAAGGGAGCGCTGTTCTTCGACGCGCTGCGCCGGGAGATCGGCGACGAGGCCTTCTTCGGATTCTTACACGCGTACTTCCAGGACTACCGTTACCGGCTCGCTACCCCGGCCGACTTCCAGGCCGAGGCGGAACGGGCCTGCGGCTGTGACCTGGACACCCTGTTCGACCTCTGGGTCTACCACGGAGGCCCCGTCCCCGGCCCCTAGGCTGGGGTCGATCACCCCAGAGGCGGAAGAAACCGCCGAGAGAGGAATTGGCCGGGCTCTTGCGCTGATTCCGCCGCGCGACTCGTTGCTGTAACCATGAGCGCGCCCCTTCGCTTGACCTGCCTTCCACGGTGGCATACAATCGCTTTGTCTGGCATCCCTCCCCGGGCTCTGCATCAACACGAGCCACAAACCCTGCAGCGGAGTGCTCCATGTCTGATTTCCTCTTTCGGGGCTCGCTCGCCGAGTTGGATCCTGACCTGTACGACCTGACCCAGGTGGAGGCAGAGCGGCAGTACCGCAAGCTGATCTTGATCCCCTCGGAAAGCGCGGCCCCTCTGGCCGTGCACCAGGCACTCGGCTCGGCCTTTCAGAATATCTACGCCGAAGGCTATCCGGACGAGGAGACGCGCCGCATGGACGAGGCCGAGATCCTCGACCTGGAGGCACGCCTGGCGAACTACCGCAGGAACTCCGACCCCCGCTACTACAAGGGCGTCGAGTATGCGGATGCCATCGAAGCCCTCGCCCGCCGCCGCTGCGCCGAGGCCTTCGCGGTCAACGGCGTCTCCCCGGACGAGATCTTCGTCAACGTTCAGCCTCTCTCCGGCGCGCCGGCCAACAACGCCGTCTATCATGCTCTGGTTACCCCAGGCGAGACCGTGATGGGCATGGACCTGCTCCACGGCGGTCACCTCTCCCACGGCTCCCCCGTCAATCGCTCCGGCAAGTACTATCACATCGTCTCCTACGGCATCGACCCGAAGACGGAGCAGCTTGACTACGATGCCATCGAGGCTTTGGCCCGCGAGGCCAAGCCCAAGATGATCATCGCCGGCTACTCCTCCTATCCCTGGATCGCGGACTGGAAGAGGTTCAGGGCCATCGCCGATGCGGTCGGCGCCTACCTCCTGGTCGACATCGCCCACGTGGCCGGCCTGGTGGCGGCCGGCGTCTACCCCTCGCCGGTGGGCATCGCCGACGTCGTTACCTTCACCACGCACAAGTCGCTCTGCGGCCCGCGCGGCGCCGTCACCCTGACGACCTCGCCCAGACTCAGCCGCTTGCTGGACCGCGCCGTCTTCCCCGGTGAGCAAGGCGGCCCGCACATGAACAACATCGCCGCCCAGGCATTGACCTTCAAGCTTGCCATGACGGATCAGTTCAAGGCGCTCCAACGCCAGATCGTCGACAACTGCATCGCCCTGACCGACGGCCTGCAGAAGGGCGGATTCCGTATCCCTTTCGGCGGGACCAACACTCATCTCACCAACATTGACTGCCGGACGATCGTCGGCCCAGATGGGACCTCGCTGAGCGGAGACATGGCCGCCCGCGTCCTCGACCTGGCCGGCATCGTCGCCAACCGCAACACCATCCCAGGCGATCGGTCGGCTGCCAGCCCCTCCGGCGTGCGCATGGGGACTCCCTGGATCACGCAGCGCGGTTTCAGGGAAGCCGAGTGCCGCGAACTCGCCGGCCTGATCACCGAGGTCCTCAAGGCGTGTACCCCCTTCACCCTCCACGCCCGCAAGGGAGACCAGCGGCGGACCAAGGTGGACTTCGAGGTACTCAACGCGGTCCGGATCAAGGCTCGGGACCTGGCCACGCGCATGGGCATTGACTTCGAGCCCTCGTCCCATGGCTATCCCCACTTCTACTACCTGGACGACAAGACCCCGGCGGGCAAGTTTGCTGAGATTGAGTTCCAGGGCGAGGCGGCCGAAGGCCTGCTGCGCTGGGCGACGACGGCCCGGCCTGAAGAGCTCAAGCCCGGCGCCTCGGTGCGCACCCGGCTGCAGACGACGAAGACACCCATCGAGGCATGCCTGACCCGGGCTGAGGGACGACACCTGTGGCGCCTGACCGTGCCCGCCGCTGAGACGACCCGTGCCCTGACCTGGCTGCGAGACCTCTCCGACGGCTTTGTCGCCTTCGACGCGGCCGATCCCACAAAGAGGCTGCCGGGGCCGGTTGTCATTCGGCTGGGCGGCACGGCCAGCGCGCTGCCTAAGGCTGCCGACGATGGCCAGGGCGCGGACAAACCCTGGTTCATCGGCGTCTCGGAGGGCAAGGGCCAGCCC
>CAYQUY010000288.1:0-3761 GCA_964420755.1 uncultured Anaerolineaceae bacterium | reverse complement strand
GCCGGCTTCAGCACCCGGTGTATCTCCCCGATCGTGAAAGGGATGTCCTCTGCATAGTAGATGGCGAAGCAGCACGACACCAAATCGAACTGGTCGTCAGCGAACTCGAAGCGCTTGTTGAAATCCAACTCAGCGAGAGTCAAGCGGTTCCCGACCGTGGCGTTGGCCTCCCTTGCCTGGGCCAGCAACTCGGCCGAAACATCGCCTCCGATGATCTCTGCCTCACCGTTCAGGTACTTGTGGAAGGCGAGGCACTGCTTGCCGGCGCCGCAGGCCACATCGAGGATCCTCGATGCCCGGGTCGGCCGCAGCAGCTCGAGCATCCAGGCATCGATGTCCCGGCTCCCGTATCTCCTGTGGATGTCGACGCGGGTCTGCAGATCAGCACTCGTTTCCTGGTAGTCGATCTTCATGGAGTTCTACCCCTGGTCATTCGGCCGATTCTACCATGCAGGTTTTTCGCGGCTCCTCAGGCCGGATACGGCTCCCTTCCCACAGCCTCTGGGGACCGCGGGTGGCCAGCCGAACAGTCCTGCCCGCAGCCTTTCCCCTGCCGGCGGTACCTGTCCTGGCTTCCCAACGGCCCCATCCTCAACCGTTGCATCAGCCACCTTCGTCGGGATCTTTGTCGCCGGGTTGACGAGTATGTCGCCCCAGGCGCCGGAGGAGCAGGCGCCGCGCGCCCTGAACATAGTACTGGACTGCGTCCGCCGGATGGAACAGGATGCGCACCAGGCGGGATGGCTTCCCCGGGCCAAGGCGGGCGATCAGGCTGCTCTCCACCCGCCGGCCGAGCCCTGCCAGCCGCCAGGGCTTGCGTTCCGGCCCTCGCGCCGTCAGGACCCAGTTGGCATCGGCCAGGGTGAAGATGACCTCGCGTCCCCCGGCCAGCGCAACGTTCTCCCGGCTCTCCGGCAGGTGGTAATGAGGCTGCCCGCCGGGGAGATGGGAGTAGTCGTGAGCCTGGTGGACGATGGTCACAGCGCCGGTCGCGTCCACAACTGGGAGTCGAGCGGCCCGACCGGCGTAGATCATCCAGTTGTCCCACCCGGCGCGGCCCAAGGCGAAGGCAGGCATGTCGGCGAAAAGCTCTCGGGGGAAGACGAAGTAGTCACTCCCGGCCGGAGGGTGAATGCTCCCCTCCCGCTCCAGCCTGGCACGCAGCGCCTCCGGCCAACCGCGGTCGAAGTTGAGCGCCTCGGGTACATCCAAATCCCACCGTTGGCCGACCATCAGGAAATGGGGGAACCGGCTGGCCACCTGGCGAGCGGCGGGCAGCAGGTCGTCCAGGAACAGGATGTCGGCATTCACATAGCAGAGGATGGGGTTGCTGGCGGAGCGGCGGGCGAGGGCGAAGACGGAGTCCAGCAGCGGCGTCCCCTGGTCATTGCGAGCCACGTCGGTCACGTGAGTCACTCCGAGTTCGCGGCTGACCTGCGCCATTCCCTCTTCCTGACCCACGAGCAACACCTCGACGCCCTCCCCGAGCGCCAGCCAGGAGCGGACAGCATTGCGCTGGATCACATCGATGTGCCCGCGGAAGGGCTTGGGGGAGGTGAAGATCGTTAGCATGGGCTACACCCGGCGCCCGCTTCCTTGCCTCAGGGAGACTCCGCTGGCCCAGCGGACCGGTAGATCACCCCATCAGGGAACGTGTAGATGGGCGTGAGGCCCTGGGTCACATCCTCAAGAGGCGCCATGTCCGGCGGGAGGGAACCAGGCTGGAAGAGCACCAGCACGGCCTCCCCGGAGGCGATCCGATCCCTCATGCTTTGCAGGGCTTCTGGATACCCCGGCAGGGGCGCGTTGGTGACAGCATCGAGGCGTCGCGGGATAGTGTAGGAGAACCGGTTGGCGAGAAGGTAGACGGCGGCAATGTCATCCGTGTAGATGATCGAGGGTGAGAGGGAGTTGATTTCGGCGATGGTCGGGGATTCGCGCCACGCCGCGCTGGCGTATCGCTGTCCGTCTTGCTGGAGGTTGTGGACGATCCAATAGGAATAAACGATCTTGTTCCGAACCAGCACGACGCACAGGAGCACGACCGCTCCTCGCAGCAGCCAGTTTCTGTAGTCCCACAACCTGCGGAGGGCCGATATCAGGATTGCCAGCAGGCAGATATAGGCGGGGAAGAGGATGCGTTCATCAACGTCGGAGCCCGGCTTGAAGAAGAGCGAGGTCAGGACGACGAAACCCAAGTAGAACGCCAGGTAGAGGACAACCAGCCTCAGCGCCCCTCCGGGACCTGCCTTCACTTCCCTCCAGAGAAGGAGGCCCACAACGAGCAGCCCGCCTGCGGCGAGCAGCCACAGCATCGCCGGCCGCTGAACAAGCCAAGTCACGAGTTGAAGAGGGAGGAACCAGTTCAAGATGATCGGCAGGCCCTGACCGATCGCCTGAGAGAATGTGTCCGGATACCAGCCGAATGCTCGGCCGCCGGACTCGCCGGTGAGGAGGAGATTCCTGGCGAACCAGGCGACCGTCAGCCCTACGCTCAGGGCAAGCAGGAGACCTGCGTTCGACAATCGGCGACGCCAGCCGGCGCGGTTGTCTAGCAACAAGACGACGACAGAGGCGACCGCCAGTGCGAGGCCGACGTAGCGCGTCAGGCAAGCCAGGCCAACGGCGAGGCCTGCGGCCGCCAGGAAGAACCACCTCCGCCACTCCAGGAAGGCGGACAGGAGTGCGATCCCAAGCAGGCTGAGGGCCAGATACAGGGGGTCGCTCATCGCCCACGAGTGGATCCCGATCGCCTCGCCCATCGACAGAAGAAGCAAACTCCCCAAGAGAGAGAACGAGGAAGAGCCGACTGCCCGTTTCATTAGGTACCCGATCAGGAAGACCTCAAGCCCGAATGACAGAGCATTGACGACTCGCGCCCCAGTCAATGGGTCGATGGACAGCACCTGCAAGCCGGCGAGCACGAGGGAGTAGAGCGGGCCATGCAGGGTGACCGGGCTGGCCTCCATCCCGGCTGAGACCCAGCTCAGTCCATATCCCGCCAGCCAGTTCCTCGCCGCGGCAATGTACACGGCACTATCGCTGCCAAGCCCGGCGCCGTGTCTGGTGACTAGCAGAACTAGATACACTCCCGCCGCGGACATCAACGCAAGGAGCACGAGGAAGCCAGGCTCCTGGACGCGCGCGGCGAATGTGCCCAAGGCTCGCGGGGCAGAAGGGGCGTCGCGCTCGCCCAGCCTTACTTGGCTCCCACCGGCCTCAATGGGCATTTGGTCCCTCCCCGCCAGACCAAAGACACTGATTCGGCCTCATGACTGCACGCCTCAGCTGACCCCTCGGACAGAGCGCGACCCGCCGATTGCCCCTCCCGCTGAGGGGCCAGTGCCCCCCCGTGCGTACCAACACAGTCCGCTCTCCCCATGTCAAAGCCGTTCCACAAGAGCCAGACCGCCCGGGAGAGGAGGGGCCTCTAGGCGCTCGCCAGGAGATCAGCGCCTGCAAGTCAAGCCAGTTCCCAAGAACGTTCCCTGCGCTCGCGCAGCGCGAAAGAATCATGGACCGGCGAGACATATCTCCTGTTGTCACGAGAGCGGCCTCTCTTCCGGCTCCGCTGGCCCTTGCTGGCCGGGACTGGGGCGCAGGCAGCCGCGTCTCTCCTTCCACGTTGCGACAGCTAGCCACGCGAAAGTGATGAGGGAGATGACAAACCCTGCCGACAGCGCGGCGAAGTAAGGCGGGTCCGAGTGGTTGGCCACCGTGTATCGGCTGAGATCCAGGGGAACCGGACTGAAGAAAAGGCC
>CAYQUY010000287.1:0-3784 GCA_964420755.1 uncultured Anaerolineaceae bacterium | reverse complement strand
TCGGTCTCGGGCAATAACGGCAGAGAGGACCTCATCCAGGTCCACAACCTGGTTAAGCACTTCGCGGTTCGAGGCGGGCTCCTGCAGCGAACCACCGCCCGAGTGCATGCTGTAGACAATGTCAGCTTCAGCATCCGGAAGGGGGAGACGCTAGGGCTGGTTGGGGAGTCGGGCTGCGGCAAGACGACCGTCGGCCGGACCATGCTGCGGCTCATCGAACCTACCGCGGGGGAAGTGATCTTTGAGGGGATGAATGTCTTCCGGCTTCGCGGCCGCCGCTTGAAAGCCATGCGCCGGGACATGCAGATCATCTTCCAGGACCCGTATTCTTCGCTGGATCCGCGCATGCGGATCGGGGACTCCGTTGCCGAAGGGCTGCGGGTCCACCGGATCGGCAGTGTCAAGGTGCGGCGCGAGATTGTCGTCGATATCCTGCGCAGGGTGGGCCTGGAGGAGTACCATGTCAACCGCCTCCCCCACGAATTCTCCGGGGGGCAGCGCCAGCGGATCGGGATCGCCCGGGCTCTGGCTCTCCAGCCCAGATTCATCGTGTGCGATGAAGCAGTCTCGGCGCTCGACGTTTCCATTCAGTCTCAGGTTCTGAACTTGCTAAAGGATCTTCAGGCGGAGTACGGCCTAACGTACCTTTTCATCGCCCACAACCTGTCCGTTGTGGAGCACATCTCCGACAGGGTGGCGGTGATGTATCTGGGGAAGATCGTGGAAATGGCCGACCGCCAGGAGCTTTTTGACAGACCCTTGCATCCCTACACCAAAGCCCTGATGTCGGCGATACCGGTTCCAAACCCTCATTTGCGCCGGCAGCGGATTCTCCTGTCCGGAGACGTTCCCAGCCCCGTCACCCCGCCTTCCGGCTGTCGCTTCCATCCCCGCTGCCCCGAAGTGCTGAAGCAGTGCCAGGTCGAGGAGCCGGAGTACAAGGCGGTCAGCCCCGGCCACAACGTCGCCTGCTGGCTTATGAAGTGACCCTGCGTGGCAGATCACGGAGGAGAGGTGACGGACCGGGCGCCGCATCGCCCGGTCCGTCACTTGTCTCTACGGGGTGCTGCGGCGAGTCAGGCCTGTACCCGTTCACATAAGTCGAATTGGCTAGGCGCCTGGGGAAGGGGGCTGTGCTAGAATGACTAGCATGAGGGTGCCACGGGTCCTGCTTGTCGACAGCGATCGAAATGCCACCCAGATGCTTCGATCCTGCCTGGAGCTTTCCGGCAGAGACTGTATTATCGTTGAGTCTTTGTCCGGGGAAGATGCTCTGCTCGAGCTTGGGCGGGGACCCGTTGACCTTCTTGTCACCGACCTACGCCTGCCGGGCATCTCGGGTCTGGACCTGCTCGCTCAGGTGCGCGATTTCAATCCTCAGGCGCGTTCGATCCTCATCGCCTCACAACTGACCCCCGAAGCCCGTTCCCAGGCCGAGGCCTTGGGTGTGGTCACTTTCGTGCCCAAACCGGTCAGCACCAACTACTTCCTTGAAGCCGTGGATCATGCCCTCAACCTGTCAGTTCCCCTCGAGCTTCCCGTGCGAGTCTCGGATGAGGGGAAGGCGGCGATGGCTGAGGGGCTGCTGTCGGTGCTCGGCGAGCTGGGCGCCGTGGCGGCCTACCTGGTTGACGAAAGCGGCGATCAGGTTGTGCGGGCAGGGGACCTCGCGGACGTGGATCTGAAGTCGACGCTCACCCCGCTCATTGCCGCGTTTCGGTCGGGTCTCAAGGTCAGCAGCCTGTTGGGGTCACTGCTCCCGTCGAACTCGCAGTACTTCGACGGCGATGTGTACGACGTGTACCTGACCAACGTTGGCTCCTTCTATGGGCTGGTGATCGTACTCGATGGCAAGCAGGATCTGGGGAAGATCGGCACGATCGTGCGCGTGGGCCGGCGGGCAGCGGACGACATGCTCAGCGCTCTTTCGACGATGACGCCTACGGCTCAGGGTTCAGTGGAAAGGGCAAAGGTGGTCAAACGGGGGAAGGCGCGCGTGGAGCCGGCCAGGAGGCCCGTGAGAGGACCCGCCGAGAAGCCCGTGGAGGAGGCACGCTCAGCGCCGCCAGCTCAGGCTGGGCCGTCGCGGCTGCCAGCCGATGAAAGGGCATTGGGCGCGGGGCTCGAAGCGGCCGCCCGGAAACTGAAGCCCCGGGACGCGGACGAGTTCTGGGATGAGGCGGCCGCCTCGACCGGCAAGGGTCCAACCCGTGAAGATGCGATCACCTTCGATGAGGCCCGTGAAATGGGCCTGATCCCGGAGGGGCCCCAGGAGTAAGGCTTCAGGCCCCGCCGTCTCCCCGACGAGCGGCGTATGTTACAATTTCTCGAACCGCCCATCGGGCGGGCGCTTTGGGGCGTGGTGCAAGGGCAGCACACCGGACTTTGGATCCGTGGATCTAGGTTCGAATCCTGGCGCCCCAGCCTGATTGATACTCCGCCTGTTGCACTTGTCTCGTAGCGACGGCCGTCATCGTCTTCCGCGGATTCCCCCCGCGGGAGAGGGCGGGGCGATGTCCGGTTGCATCCCCGCATTCGGCTTGCCCAGGAGAAACGCATGATCTGTGATGCTGTCATACTGGCCGCAGGGCTGGGAACGCGCATGCGCTCGAGCCTTCCCAAGGTTCTGCATCCTCTGGGCGGACGTCCGATCCTGGCTTGGTCGATGCGTGTCTGCCGCGAAGCATGCGGTCGTTCGCCCTTTGTCGTGGTCGGTCCCAATGCCGAGGCGATCAGGGCGTCGGCTGGAGACGACGTTCACTTTGTGGAGCAGGCGGACCGGCTGGGCACTGGCCATGCCCTGCTGCAGTGCAGCCACGTGCTGCGCGGGCGATCGGACGCGGTTCTGGTCATCAGCGCGGACATGCCTCTCTTGCGGGTCGAGACCTTGCGCCGCCTGATCGAGGTGCAAGGCGAGAGCGGAGGTCCGCTGACGCTGCTGGCGGTGCGCGGCTCTGTGCCCAGGGGCTTCGGTCGAGTGGTGCGAGACGCGAGAGGGCAAGCTGTTGCAGTGGTTGAGGAGGCGGAGGCGTCCAAGGAGCAGCTGGCCCTCGACGAGTACAACACCAGCGTATACTGCTTCCGCTCGTCCTGGCTGTGGGATCATCTGCCGAGGCTGCCCTTGTCGAGCAAGGGCGAGTACTACCTGACCGATGTCGTGGCGATGGCAGCCCAGGAGGGAGGGGGGGCGCAGGTGCTCGAAGTTGAAGACCGCGACGAAGTGATTGGTGTCAATACGCGTGAACACCTGGCAGAAGCCGAAGCGGCTCTCCGGCGGCGCATCAACCGTGGTTGGATGCTGGCTGGGGTGACCATGCTCGACCCGCTGACGACCTACATCGAGCCCGACGTCGTCCTGGGGCGTGACACGGTCATCCTGCCCAACACGCACCTCCTGGGGAAGACGGTCGTGGGCAAGGGATGCACGCTGGGACCGAATGCCACCCTCCGGGACACGACGGTCGGCAATGGGTGCAAGGTTCTGGATTCGGTGGTCGAGGAGGCGACTCTCGAGGATCAGGTTGACGTGGGGCCATTCTCCCACCTGCGCCCTGGCGCACATCTTCAGCGCGGCGTGCATATCGGCAACTTCGCCGAGGTGAAGAACAGCACGCTCGAAGCAGGGGCGAAGATGGGGCACTTCTCCTACGTCGGGGATGCCAGCATCGGCGAAGAGGTGAATATCGGCGCCGGCACGATCACCTGCAATTTCGGCGTGGATGGCAAGAAGAACCGCACCGAAGTGGGGGCAGGAGCCTTCCTCGGCAGCGATACGATGCTGGTG
>CAYQUY010000286.1:0-3789 GCA_964420755.1 uncultured Anaerolineaceae bacterium | reverse complement strand
GCCAGGTTGCCGCCAACGGCTTCCGCTTCCAGTTTGGCTTCAACACCGGCAACACCGCCCGTCAGGCGGTGGGCAACATCCTGCAGGCTTCCTTCCAGGATCCAGTCCTCGATCCAGAGGGCGCCAACAAGTACCAGATCGAGGTCGTTGGTCTGCCGTGGCCGACCTTCCTGGCGGCGATCCGCGAGAGCCGCGTCCCGATCTTCTGCAGTGGCTGGCAAGAGGACATCCACGACCCGCACAACTGGGCGCAGCCCGAGCTGGTCGGCACCTATGCTAGCCGCCAGCGCATGCCGGCTGACATGCTGGCCGCGTTCCAGGAAGAGGTCAACGCCGCTGCGGCGGAGACCGATCCTGCGGCCCGAGCCGCCATCTATCAGCAGCTCACGCAGATGGACTACGACGCCGCCATGGCCATCCGCCTGCCGACCGCGACCGGCCGGCACTACGAGCAGCGCTGGGTCCAGGGCTGGTACTACAACATGATCTACCCGGGGACCTACTTCTACGTCCTCTCGAAGCAGTAGAACTGCTCAATCCGAACTGGGGTGCAGGGCCATCCGCCCTGCACTCCAGTTCCCCCAGCGAGGGCAGGTATGCTCAACTACATCATCCGCCGTCTCGCACTGGTCCCGCTCCTCCTCCTCGGCACGACGGTCCTGGTCTTCCTGATGGTCCAGTTGCTCAGCCCGTCTCAGCGCTCGGCGCTCTGGCTGCGCGACGTCCCGCGCAATGAGGCCGCTTGGGACGCGGCCATCAAGAAGTACTGCCTAGACTGCCCGATCTACGTGCAGTACTGGAATTGGATGGCCGGGGTGAGGGATCCGGTGACCGGTCAGCGCGAGGGCGGTATCCTGCGCCTCGATCTGGGCTATTCGCGCACTTCGCATGAGATGGTTACCGACATGCTGCGCCAGCGCTTCCCGGCCACGCTCGAGCTGGCGCTCTGGGCCGTCATCCCCATCGTCGGGGGAGGGATCTGGCTCGGCGTTCTCTCGGCCGTCCACCACAACAAGCCGATCGACCAGGTCGCCAGGGTCTTCAGCATCGTCGGCTATTCGTTCCCGACCTTCGTCTTCGGCCTGCTCGTCCTGATGGCCTTTTACGCCAAGCTGCGCTGGTTCCCGCCGGGCCGACTGTCGGACTGGGCCTCGGCGGTGGTCCTTTCGGATTCCTTCCACCAGTACACGACGATGATGACCGTCGACTCACTGCTCAACCTGCGCTTTGATATCTTCCTGGATGCGCTGCGCCACCTGGTGCTGCCGATCGCCACGCTCTCGTACCTGTCCTGGGCGTTGCTGCTGCGCGTCACGCGCTCCTCCATGCTGGAGACGCTGCGGCAGGACTATGTCACCACGGCCCGGGCCAAGGGGCTGCAGGAGAAGGTGGTGATCAACAAGCACGCCCGGCCGAATGCCCTGATTCCGGTGGCGACGATCGGCGGGGCGACGGTCGTGGCACTGCTGAATGGCGTGGTGATCACCGAGACGATCTTTGACTATCCGGGGATTGGCTCGGCGGCCGCCCGGGCGGCGCTGCAGCTGGACGTCATCACCGTCCTCGGCTTTGTCCTGTTCAACGGATTCATCCTGATTGTTGCCAACCTGATCATCGACCTCTTGTATGTCTTCATTGATCCGCGCGTGACGCTCGAATAGGGGGCGGGTAGCCTACCGCGGGTTTGAGACGCGTGAGCAGCTTCATCTGGTTCGAGGGGGGGCCTGCGGGGTTCGGAGGTGCTTATGGCGGTGGAAGCGAAGGCACGGCGAGGGATCGAGGGCACCCTGGATGGGCTGCCTGAGCGCGCGATTCCGTGGTTGGAGCGCGTTCTCGGCCCGGAGCCCTACCGCCTGGTCCGGGGTCTGGCAACCAACCCGCTTTCGGTCCTGGGCATGGTAATCATGGTGGTATTTGTCCTCGTGGCGGTCTTCGCGCCGGCCATCGCGCCCCCGCTCAGCAGGGATCCATATGTCATCCCCCGCGAGGGCTACAGCGAGAACCCCCGGCCGCCAGGCAGCGAATGGACGCGGCGCCCGCCAGAAGTTACCTTCTGGCTGGAGCCGCTGACTGGGTCGACCACGTGGATCCATCCCTTCGGGACCACGCCCGGCCAGTGGGACATCTTCTACGGCATTATCTGGGGCACACGCACGGCCTTCTTTGTCGGGCTGGCCATCACCGCGGTCACACTTGTGATCGGGATCATCGTCGGCGTGGTGTCCGCCTACTACGGCGGGGCCATTGACATGATCCTGATGCGCATTACCGACATCTTCCTGACCTTCCCGTTCCTGATGGCCGCCTTGACGCTCTCGGCGATTCTGACGCCGCTGTTCGGGCGCAGCCTGTGGCCGGCGATGGTCGCCATCGTCGTCTTCGGCTGGATGGGTTTTGCCCGACTGATTCGCGGCGATATCCTGTCCATCAAAGAGCGCGACTACGTCACCGCCGCCAGGGTCATCGGCGCCAAGGACCGGCGGATCATGTTCCGCCACATCCTGCCCAACGCCATCTTCCCCACGCTAGTCGTGGCCTCGCTTAACATCGGTGACATCGTCATCACATTCGCCGCCTTGAGCTTCCTGGGCGTCGGGGTCGATGTTGGCTACGCTGACTGGGGTCAGTTGATCTCCTTCGCCCGCGACTGGATCACGGCGCTCGATAGGTACTGGTACATCGTCGTCTTCCCCGGTTTGGCGCTGCTGTTCTTTGTGCTTTCGTGGAACTTGGTTGGCGACGCCATCCGCGACATCCTCGATCCTCGCATGCGCGGGCGCGGGGCCTAGCCGCCAGGGTAATCGAGCGCCCGGAGGAGGCTCGTTCGCCTGGAGGGTGCCATCCACGAGAGGACGGCGATCGAGGACAGGGGCACCCACCATCTGGTATTGATGAACCGCCAGCCCTGCGGATGCCCAACCCCCGGATGCTGGCGGTCCCGTTTCTGGCGCGTGGCAGAGCCAGCCTCCAGGTGAGGCTTCGACCGCCGGGCAAGAGATGCCACGGTTGTCCCGGCCCACTTCCCCCTTGAGGCGGGGAAATGCTGACAGAATCCAAATCCTCCTTCCACGTTGCTCCACTGCTGCACGTCCAGGACCTCAGGACCGTGTTCCACACGGATGCCGGCGTCGTCCGGGCAGTGGATGGCGTGGACCTGGACGTCTACCGAGGGGAAGTGCTGGGGCTGGTGGGCGAGTCGGGTTGCGGGAAGAGTGTCACCTCCCTGTCCATCATGCGCCTGATCCTTGCCCCGGGGCAGGTCGTCAGCGGCCAGGCCCTGTTCGACGGCCAGGACCTGTTCCGCCTTTCCGAAGCCGAAATGACCCAGGTCCGGGGAGACCGAATTGGGATGATCTTCCAGGAACCGTTGTCCAGCCTCAACCCGGTCTTCCGAGTTGGAGAGCAGATTGCCGAGGTCTTGCGCATCCATCAGGGCCTCCATCGCCAGAGTGGGTGGAAGCGGGCCGTGGAACTCTTGACCAGGGTCGGCCTTCCCGACCCCGAAGAGAGGGCCAATGCCTATCCCCACGAGCTCTCGGTCGGCCAGGCGCAGAGGGTGATGATTGCCATGGCCCTGGCCTGTTCGCCGGCGCTCCTGATCGCCGACGAGCCGACGACGGCGCTGGATGTCACCATCCAGGCTCAAATCCTCGACCTGCTGCGCGTGTTGCGGGCACAGACGGGCGCGGCCATCATCCTGATCACCCATGACCTGGGCGTCATCGCCGAGATGGCGGACCGGGTGGCGGTGATGTATGCCGGCCGAATCGTCGAGCAGGGAAATGTGGC